>NZ_CAXBFR010000019.1:0-34609 GCF_963975005.1 uncultured Flavobacterium sp. | reverse complement strand
TTGTCTAATTACTATACTTGCAATTTGTGAAGGCGCTGCAGTTGTACCAGTAACATTTGTTGCTCCAGCAGCTGGTTCAACTGCTCCAGGTGTTGGGTTTGCCCATAAACTAGCAGTATTAGTTGCAATATCATATTTTACAACTAAAAACACAGTTTGGTTAATAGGAAAATCGGTAGCTAAATATGTTGGAGTTGCGGTTCCTCCAGAATTATTTAAAATTCCAAAATTAACTGTATCAGTAACTGAACCAGTTCTTGTATAAATTCTACCAGAAAAAGCACTTACGCCAGTTGCTCCAGCAGTTGCTCCTAAGCAAAGTGTGTAATCACCACTTGCTGTATTTGCTTGTAAACTAGTTGTGTTTAATGCTTTTACTAAGACAGAAAAATATGCTGTTGTAGTAATTGGAGTAGTTAATTCTTTGTTAGCATCTTCTGAGTCAGTTGATAAAACTGTTGTTCTGTTTCCTGTAGAAGCAGCAAGACCTGTTTTGAACAAACTATTACCACTGTCACTTGAAGTAGCAACTATCATTAGTTGTCCAGCAGTTGCACCACTATGTTTTACCCAACCATTATCAGTTAGTATTCCAGTTCCTGTAAAAGAATCTGTAGTTTGTGCAAAACCTAAAGTGGTTAAAAACAATAAAGATAAAGAGTAGATTTTTTTCATTTTTTTTGATTTTAAATTATAGGACAAAAGTAATGGTTTTTTGGTTAACAAAAAAGGAGTTAACAAAAAAATAATATAGGATTAATAATATAAAAAAGAGTCTAACTACTTGATAATTAGTTTTCTTGTAGCAGAAGCGTCTTTTTCTTTAATTTTGATGATGTATACTCCTGCATTTAAGTTAGAAATGTTAATTTCTTTTACATTAGTGGTAGTATCAAATACTTTTTTGCCTAGGACATCAAAAATTTGAATTTCTTTTTCTAAGCCAAATTTTGATGTAATATACAATTTGCCGTTACTAACGGGGTTCGGGTAGATTGATAATCCTTCAATAGTAGGTCCTTGAGAATTACCTATAGCAGACTTGCTTTCTTGCGCATAAGTATCGAAAGTAAGGAAGCAAAATGCTATAATTAGAGTTAAAATGTAGTTTTTCTTCATTTGGGGATGAATTTTATTAGCGTAAATATACAAAAATTATAATACAAAAAGTATACCACAAAAAAAATCCCTCCGAAGAGGGATTAATTGTCATTATATAGGGTGAATTACAAACCTGTTGTCCATCCTGCAGCCCAAATTGGAGTGTCTCCATTGTTTCCAGCACCAGTTGCAGTTCCTTGAGTCATGTAAGTCGTATTAGGACCTGTATATTCAGAAAAATCTCCAGAGATATTAGAAAACTGAATAGGACTAAATGTAACAAAACCATTAGTTACACTTGCATTAGCAGGAGCATCTGTAGAGTTAATTTTAATTCCTTTTGTAAAGTCTTGTATGTAAATATTTTGACCAGCCCATTTTCCACCACCTTCTTTGATGTACATTCCATGCTCTTGACCTGCTAAAGCACCTTTTACAAGAGAAATGTTTTTTAAAGTAACGTTTGTACTTGGTAAAGCAGCACCATTATCTCCATTGTTTGATCCTTCAATACCAGCTTTAGCAACATCTTTCACATAAGCATAGTCAATAGAACCTGAAAAACCATCAGCAAAATCTAATGCATCATCTTCACTGTGTAAAGCTACTAAATATTTAGCATTAACAGCTCCACCGAAGAATTCGATTCCGTCATCACCACTTTTATAAGCTTGAATATATTCAAATGTAGTACCAGAACCAACACCAAATAATGAGATACCATTAAATTCTTTATCTGCATTAAATGCTGCACCTGTATATTCTACTCTTAAATATTTGATAACTCCAGAGCTATCATTGTTTTCATTACCACCATAAGTTAAATCAGAAACCTCTGCAGTAGCAGTTTCTCCGTTAGAACCTCCTTTGTTTGTTGTAGCTCTTCCACAGATAACTAAACCACCCCAGTCTCCTGTTGCTTTAACTGTTTTCCCACTTGTCATAACCACTGGGTTTGTTGCAGTTCCAGTAATATAGATTAAACCATCTTGTGCAACAGCAATGTATGAAGATGTTCCTCCGACAGCTTCAATTCTAGTTCCAGCAGGAATAGTTAATGAAGCACCAGCTTCAACTACAAATGAACCTGTTAATTTGTAAGTTTTAGAAGGATCTAAAGTAGTTGTTTGTCCACTTGTTAAAGTTCCTTTAAAATCATTAGCATCAATGTTAACTACACCACTTGGTGTTTCTGTTGAATTATCATCTCTTGAACAAGATGTAAATGCTAAGGCAGCAATTGCTAACGTAGATAAAATAAATTTTTTCATTGTGTGTGTTTTGTGTTTTTTAATTTGTTAAGGCAAATGTAGGATTAGCATGCTAACTAAAATTTACCTGAATGTTATGAGTTTATTAAAAATAAATAGGGAGGCTTGTAAAAAACCTCCCTAATATTTCTTTTATGTTAACTAATTGTTTAGAATGAGTATTTCATTGAAAAACTAAAGTTTCTCCCTTTTTTATAAGAGTCAACAACTACATTTTGAATGTTTTGTTTTCTTTCAATTGTTGGGTCTGTTAGATTTTTTGCACTAAGACCAAAACCAAGATTTTTATTTAACCTAAATTTTAGAATAAAATCTAAGGCAATAACATCACTATCAACAAGGTCGCCTTTTCCTGTTACACCTAATGCATAAATTCTATCAGAGAAATAGGCTCCAGATAAAGTTGCTGTTAAAGACTGATCAGCAGAGAAGCTTTTGTTTAAACTAACATCAGCATTAATTAACAAATCAGATGCACCTGTTAATCTTGAATTACTATTTGTAAACGCAACTCCTAATCCGTTAGTTTCTTTTTTTACCTTTTCTGAATCCAAATCTTGATTTGTATGTAAGTAAGAAACATTTAAACCAGATGATATATTTGTTTTTTTGTCATTTGATCCTTCAAAACTAAATATATCTTTTCTTATTTCTAATTCTGCTCCAATTCCAACTGCTTTTTCACCAGAATTTACCCAAGAGATATCATTTGTAGCAGAAGCTACTGTTACTTCATTAATTGGATTTTGAATATATTTTCCAAAACCTGTTAACGAAATTACTTCTCCACCTTTAGGGAAATATTCCCATTTCAAATCAAAATTATAATCGGTTGAATTGTATAAAAATGGATTTCCGAAATATGATTGTCCAACTTCTTCATATAAGAAAGGAGCTCTTTCTTTAAATTGTGGTAAAGTATAGGTTTTACTCGCTGCTAATTTTAAATTTTGTTTTTCGTTTAATTCATATTTTGCCGATAATGAAGGTAAGTACTCCATAGTGTCAAATTTATTTTTTCCTTGTTTTAAAGAAGTGTCATAATCAATATCTTGAATGATAAATTCTGAACGGAATGCACCAATTACATATAATTTTGGAGTAAATTGATATTCAATTGCACCAAAACCGGCTGAAATAATTTGTTGTCCATTAAAGTTTTGTGGCGTTAAAGCATTAGCATTTGTAATATCTCCTCTAAATGTTTTTAATGAAAAGAAGTTAGCATCAAGATTTGCTTGATTAAAATAGCCGTCTAGGTTGTTTAAATCAACTGTTGGTTGAGATGCAAAATTACTTCTTGTTACCGCTAAATTAATTTGTGTTGCATCAAAATTAATTTCTTTATAACGTGCACTATAACCTCCAATTAATTTTCCTTTATAATCACCATTTTCACTTTTACCAAATTTGTAAGATAAACTAAAGTTACCTGCAATTTCATCATCAGTCATTTCTTGATAATATCTTTGGTTATCTGATGGATTTACGTCAGAAGCTACTAAGCGAGAGTTAGGGTCATCATATAAAAAAGGCACAATTGTATTTTGCATACGATCTGGAATCACGTTAGTTAGTGTGTTGTATGACAATCCCCAATCTAATCTAACTCTTTCTCCAAATTTATGATCTCCTAAAAGTTGATTCACTAACAAATAAGTTCTGTCAAAAGTAGAACGACGGATAAAACCACCACCATTTTGAGCCGAACCATTTGCGTCAATAATTCCGTTAAATTCTTCATGTTTTTGTGAAGCCGAATTAATTAACATTGAGTTTATACGAATATTGTGATTTTCGTTAATTCTATAATTAATGTTTGCCAATGCATTAGAATTAGTTTGATATTCATAAGCTTTTCTGTTCAAGTTTTTAATAGCAAGCCCTTGAACGTTTACACTTCCTCTTCTTACTCCTTCTTTATAAGTATATCCATTATCAAAAGAAGCATTTAAAAAGAAACTTATTTTACTATAATCTCCAAATGAATAAGAATCTCCACCTCTAATGTAAAAAGAACTATTTACGGGTGTAGATGCTTGTTTGTCCCAACTTGTAGAAAAGTTATATCCCGATAAAGGATTGTTAGGTATAGGTTCATTGCTAAACCCAAGAAAGCTAGGCCCATCTTGCAAATAGAATTTATTTTGTTGAACTGCATTTGAATTTGCACCCATTCCTGTTCCTACTTCTAGAGAACCATCACCTTTATAATTTTTTGATACGATATCAATATTAGCTCCAGCAAAATCACCGTAGTTTTTGTAGTTATATGTTTTGTCGATTCCAATATATTCTACAATATCAGTAGAGAAAATTTCTAAATTGATATTTTTTCTAGAAGGATTGTTTGAAGGTAATGGCAAGCCATTCATTGTTGTTGAATTATATCTATCACCTAATCCTCTAACATAAATACTTCCAGAACCTTCTTGCTTAGTAATACCAGTTGTTTTTGTTACAGCAGCTGCAACATCACTAATTCCTTTATTTGAGATTTCTTCAGCACCAATAGATTGTTTAATTTCTACAGATTTTTGTTGTTCTTGTAATAAAGCTTTAACACTTTCTTGAGTAACTGTAGCAGTTAAAACTATATCTTCAAGCATTACACCTTCAGTTTCTAAGGTATAATTAATTACTTTTTTTTCATTTGCTTTAACTGTAAAAGGTATTTCAACAGTTTTATACCCTAAAAACCCAACAACTAATGTGTGATTTCCAGCAGAAACGCTTAATGTGTATTTTCCATTTTCGTCTGTTGAAGTACCTTGTGAAGTACCTTTCAACATAACATTAGCAAATGCTAGTGGTTCGTTGTCATATTCTTTATCTAGTATAAGACCAGAAACAGTTGCTTTTTGTGCAAAACAGAAAGATGATAACAATAAGGTAAATAATAAAAATTTTAGTTTCATTTTGTTATTTTATATTTTGTGCAAAGAACGTGTCATAAAATTACTTTTGTGTTACTTCTTTGTTATGAATAGCCACATCAAGTGTTATGTTAAGGTTAACAGATTAAATAATTGTTAAGAGGATTGAAAATTTTATTTTATCTTTACCTTTACAATTCAAAACACAACTTTTTTACTATAATGAAAAAAAAAGAAATTAAAATCTTATTGGTTGATGATGAGCAAGATATCCTAGAAATTGTTGGATATAATTTAGCTCAAGAAGGCTATCAAGTAATTACAGCAACTAATGGTAGGGAAGCAGTCGCTAAGGCAAAAAAAGAACTTCCAAATTTAATTATTTTAGATGTTATGATGCCCGAAATGGATGGTATTGAAGCTTGTGAAAACATTAGAAAAATTCCTGAATTAGAGAATACTATCATCACATTTTTAACAGCACGTTCAGAAGATTATTCTCAATTAGCTGGTTTTGATGCTGGTGCAGATGATTATATTGCAAAACCTATAAAACCAAAGATTCTTGTCAGTAAAGTAAAAGCACTTTTAAGAAGATTAAAAGAAAAAGAAGAAAAAGTAGATATTTTAAATGTTAATGGCATTGAAATTAATCGTGAAGAATATAAAATTGTAAAAGAAGGCCAAGAAATAATTTTACCAAGAAAAGAATTTGAACTTTTTTATCTTTTAGCATCAAAACCCGGTAAAGTCTTTAAAAGAGATGAAATTTTAGATAAAGTTTGGGGTAATGAAGTTATTGTAGGAGGAAGAACGATCGATGTTCATATTAGAAAATTAAGAGAAAAAATTGGAGATGACTTTTTTAAGACAATTAAAGGTGTAGGTTATAAAATAGAATTTAATGAAATTTAATTTCAAAAAATCATATAAGTTTGCAACAATATCCTCAATTTATATTAGTTTATTCTTGTTTATTTTACTGCTTTTATTACAATTTATAATTATTGAAATATCTTTTATTAATATTTTTATTATAGTTGTTTCTACATTTGTTTTTTCTTTTTTTGCCTTGCAGTATAGAGTTGAAAAATTTATTTATCAACGAGTTAAAAAGATATATGATGATGTTTCTTTATTAGAAACAAGCTCTTTTAGAAACCAGCCTATAACAACAGATATGGCAACTTTGACAAGAGAAGTTCAGAAATTTGCCAAAGACAAAAAATTAGAAATAGAAACCCTAAAAATTCGTGAAGAATACAGACGCGAATTTTTGGGTAATGTTTCTCACGAATTAAAAACACCCCTTTTTACAGTTCAAGGGTATTTGCTAACATTACTCGATGGAGCTATGGATGACAAAAACATCCGAAAAAAATATTTACAGCGTGCCGAAAAAGGAGTAGAACGTCTTATTTATATTGTAAAAGACTTAGATATGATTACTAAGCTTGAAACTGGCGACATTAATTTAGAATTATCAGAATTTAATATTGTAGAGGTCATTCAAAATGTATTTGATTTGCTCGAAATGCGTGCTTCTAAGAAGAATATTACGTTAACTTTTGACACAAATTACAATTCGAAGATTCTTGTTTTTGCGGATCAAGAGAAAATTCAACAAGTCGTGACTAATTTAGTGATGAATTCTATTAAATATGGAAAAGAAAACGGCACAACAGAAGTAAGTATTGAGGATTTAGTCAACAATAAAATAATTGTGAGAATTACTGACAACGGGGAAGGAATCGAAAAGAAACATATTTCACGCTTATTTGAACGGTTTTATCGAGTTGATAAGAGTGGTGCTCGTAGCGAAGGTGGTTCAGGCTTAGGGTTAGCAATTGTGAAACACATTGTCGAAGGACATGATGAAAAAATCTATATCGAAAGTGAATATGGTGTTGGTTCTGAGTTCTCTTTTACTTTAGAAAAGATCAAATAATTCTTTCCAAGTTATTTTTTTGCTATAATTGGTAAATCCTTTATAAAAATCAATTTTATCTAATTTTTGAATTGTAAATTTTTCTTGCTTACAGGTTGGAATGATTCCTTCTCTATCAAATTTTTTCGCTAAATATTCTTGTTCATACTGACCTGGAGTTGGAATGAAAAAGGCTTTTTTATTTAATTTAGCTAAATCCATAACGGTTGTGTAACCAGAACGACAAAGAATATGATTACTTTCATTAAATGTAGTTTCAAGTTCTATACTATTCATAAAATTAAAATAGGTAACATTTCCTTTTTCTATTTTAGTTTGATTTTTTTCAATAATACCCTTAATAAAAACTACTTTTTTAGGATATTTTTCTAATTCAGCAATAATTTTCTGCTCCAGAATAGTACGTTGAGGTTCTGGTCCGGAAAGTAAAACCATCAAATCATATTTTATAGGCATGGGTTTTTTGCACAATCGACTCAAAGGGCCAATATATTTTACATTTCCAATTAACTCTGTTGGATGACCTAATTTGCCAGATAAATTTTGACCGTTTTCAACATCAGGAACCCAACATTCATTGAATTTTTGGATGTATTTTTTATGCAATTTTGTAGTAAACCAAGAAGTGTTTCCTGTCAAAACATTTAATTGATGAGTAATAAAAACAGACGGCACGTCTTTAGAATAAACACCTAACCTATTATCTGAGATAATTCCATCGAAATTATAGGCTTCGAGAATTTTATTGATTTTATTTCTCTCTTTTTTTATAGTTGAAATAATTTTTGGCAATTGTACAATCATTTTCCATTTAAAGTTCTTTCCTTTTACAGCATATTCAATATCATAGGAAGGCAGTTCAAAAGAAATTAGTTTAGGGAATTCTTTTTTTAATAATTCTAAGGCAACTCCATCACTAGCAATAACGGGTTCAAAGCCATTATCAAGTAAACCTTGAATTATCGGAATACATCTTGTAGCATGACCTAATCCCCAATTTAGTGGTGCAACTATTATTTTTTTCATTTAAAAGAATTCTTTACAAATTTAATTTTTTAAAACAGATATAAATTGTTCGGCTAGTTTATTTTCATATTCAAAATTTTCTTCTTCAACATCAACTTTGTGAATATCATGTCTGTAAAGTTTCCACTTTTTATTATTGTATTCTAAAGCCGTTAAATTTTCAATCCAATCGCCAGAATTTAAATACATTGTTTCCCCTTTGTCTGTTTTTATTTTTTCCATTTTTGGTTCGTGAATGTGGCCACAAATCACAAAATCATAGTTATTTTCAATAGCTAATTCAGTACAAACACTTTCAAAATTAGTAATGAATTTAACGGCAGATTTTACGTTGTTTTTTATCTTTTTAGAGAGCGAATAGGGTTCTTTATTCATTTTAGCTAATACCCAATTAATAAAACGATTGATTAGAATTAACATGTCATAACCCCAACCACCTAATTTTGCCAGCCATTTAGCATGAGTAATGGAAGAATCAAAAACATCACCATGAAAAATCCAAGCTTTTTTACCATCTAAGTCTAAAACTAACTTGTTGAGTAAACTTAAATTTCCTAAATGCAAATCGGTAAATTTTCTTAAAAACTCATCATGATTTCCTGTCAAATAATACACTTTTGTACCTTTTGAACTTAAAGAAATTATTTTTTTAATTACTTTTAGATGATTTTGAGGAAAATAAGATTTTCTAAATTGCCAAATATCAATAATATCTCCGTTAAGAATTAATGTTTTCGGTTTAATAGACGATAAATAGGCTAATAATTCTTTAGCATGACAACCATAAGTTCCGAGATGAACATCCGAAATAACGACCAATTCTACTTTTCTTTTCTTCAAAATAAAATATTTTTACAAAATAAGAGCTTTTTGAAGGGAATAAAGTTATATAAAGATTATCAAAACTTTATTTTTATTAATTTTACCAAAAAATAAATTGTAGTGGGAAGTAAGAATAAATTAAAACGCTTTAAAGAAAACGAATCATTTGATAATGTTTTTCAACCAACCAGAGAAGAAGTAACATCAGGAAGTTTTCCTTTAAAAGGAAAGTGGAATAGTGAATTTTTCAAAAATGACAATCCTTTAGTATTAGAATTGGGTTGTGGAAAAGGAGAATATTCCGTAGGTTTAGCAAAGCATAGTCCAGATAAAAACTTCATTGGTATTGATATTAAAGGAGCAAGATTTTGGAGAGGAGCAAAAACAGCTGTTGATGAAGGAATGAAAAACGTTGCCTTTTTAAGAACTCAAATTGAGTTAATAGAAGATTGTTTTGCCGAAAATGAAGTGGATGAAATTTGGATTACTTTTCCAGATCCGCAAATAAAATATAAGCGTACAAAACACAGAATGACAAACACTGAGTTTTTACAACGCTATAAAAGAATTTTAAAAGATGCTGGAATAATGAATCTAAAAACGGATAGCGAATTCATGCACGGTTATACTTTAGGTTTGTTACACGGTGAAGGGCATGAGGTAATTTATGCCAATCATGATATATATGTAAACGAAGGTTCACCATCTGAAGTTACAAGTATTCAAACGTTTTATGAAAATCAATATTTAGAGAAAAACAAAGCAATTACATATATTAAATTCAGAATTAAATAGAGAACACTTATGAGTATAATTCTACCCTTTATTTTAGGTTTTTTAATTGCAGCGGTCGGCATCATAGCACCTGGAATGCTTAACATGACTATAGCTAAATTAAGCATCACCGAAAGTAAGAAGCAAGCTTTATTGTTTTCATATGGAGCTGTTTTGGTAGTTTTAATTCAATGTTTCACGGGACTTTATTTCGCAAAATTTTTAGATAGTCATCCTGTAATTAGTGATAACTTAAAGAAATTTGGAGTTGTAATTTTTATTCTTTTGACTATAGCATTTCTTTATGCAGGCCTAAAAGCAAAAAAACCACAAGTAGAAGTAGAGATAAAAGACAAGAAAAATCGCCTTATTTATGGGATTTCATTATCGTCTTTAAACATGTTTGCAATTCCTTATTATGCTTTTGTTAGTTTAACATTGGCTTCAAAAAATGTATTTGATTTTTCATTGTTATCTATAATAATTTTCTCTATTGCAGCCGCTTTAGGAACGTATTTTATTTTTTATTTGTATGCTATTTTATTCAAAAAAATAGAACATAAAGTAGGATTTATTACTAACAACATTAATTTTTTAATTGCCGCTGTAACCGGAATTGTCGCAATTACTTCTTTATACAAAATGTTTTCAACGTAATTCGTTTGCTAGATCAAAAGCCAAATAACGACAACTTCTTTGAACGAGTTTATGAAGTAGCTCGGCAAATTCCTTATGGCAAAGTGACTTCTTATGGTGCGATAGCAAAAGCACTTGGAGCAGCTCGTTCAGCAAGAATGGTTGGTTGGGCAATGAATGCTTCACACAATAGGGAAGATGTTCCGGCACATAGGGTGGTCAATCGAGTTGGATTACTTTCGGGCAAACACCATTTTGATGGAACTAACTTAATGCAACAACTTTTAGAATCAGAAGGAATTGAAATAATTGACAATAAAATTATAGATTTTGAAAAGCATTTTTGGGAACCTGATTTTTAGGATTTCCCAGTAAAATTGAATTATAAATTACAACTATCTAATTATAAGAAAACTTTAAACCTTGTTGCTTTCAAACTAGTAAACTTCTAACTATCTTTGCAATTGATATTTAGTTTAAATAAAGACTAAACTATTTTGATTTAAAAAAGTTAAGATGAAGTTAGATAGAAAAGAAATCCTTAAAGCCTTAGAAACTATTACAGTTGCTGGCGAAGGAAAGAACATGGTTGAAAGTGGTGCAGTTCAAAATGTAATCACTTTTGGAGATGAGGTTGTAGTTGATTTATTATTAAGAACACCAGCTTTACACATCAAAAAAAGAGCTGAAGTAGATATCATGAAAGTGATACACGAAAAAGTATACGAAAAAGCAAAAATAAAAGTCAACATAAAGGTTGAAGCTCCAGAAAAACCAGAAAACCCGAACTTGATTAAAGGAAAACAAATTCCAGGAATTAGTAATATTATTGCAGTTGCTTCAGGAAAAGGGGGCGTTGGTAAATCAACTATCACAGCTAATTTAGCAGTAACATTAGCAAAAATGGGCTTTAAAGTTGGAGTTTTAGATGCTGATATTTACGGCCCATCAATGCCAATTATGTTTGATGTTGAAACCGCAAAACCAAATTCAATTGAAGTTGAAGGAAAATCAAAAATGGAACCTGTAAAAAGTTACGGAGTAGAAATGCTTTCTATCGGATTTTTTACAAAACCAGATCAAGCTGTAATTTGGAGAGGACCAATGGCTTCAAAAGCCCTAAACCAAATGATTTTCGATGCACATTGGGGAGAATTAGACTTCATGCTAATCGATTTACCACCAGGAACAGGAGATATTCATTTATCAATCATGCAATCGCTTCCAATAACCGGAGCAGTAGTTGTAAGTACACCACAAGCTGTAGCTTTAGCAGATGCTAAAAAAGGAGTTTCAATGTTCTTGTCAGAAGCTATCAAAGTTCCAGTATTAGGAATTATTGAAAACATGGCTTATTTCACACCAGAAGAATTACCAAACAACAAATATTATATCTTTGGAAAAGAAGGGGCTAAAAACTTAGCAGAAGACTTAAACGTTCCTTTGTTAGGAGAAGTTCCATTGGTACAAAGCATTCGCGAAGCAGGAGATTACGGTCGTCCAGCAGCATTGCAAACAGGTTCGGTTTTAGAAGGAATTTTCGAAGAAATTACAAGAAATGTAGTGCAAGAAACAATTGCAAGAAATGAAAATTTAGCACCAACAGAAGCTATAAAAATCACTACAATGGCAGGTTGTTCTGCTGTAAAAGGAAAATAAAATGAACACAGAAGATTTAAAAGTTAGTGTAGAAAAAGCTTTAGACGAGATTAGACCATTCTTAATTTCCGACGGTGGAAACATTACTTTAATGGATATTATCGATGGCAAACACGTTAAGGTTCGTTTAGAAGGAGCATGCAACAGTTGTAATATCAATCAAAGCACCATGAAAGCTGGAGTTGAATCTACAATCAAAAGAGTGGTTCCTCAAATAGAAACGGTAGAAAATATAGGATAACCTAATCTTGAGCTTGTCGAAAGAAGGCGTTACCACAAGGGTCAGGCTATCCACTATATCTTCTATTCCATTGCATTCCATAAAAAGATGCCGTTCCAAACGAAGAAAGTTCACTGAACTCCTATATAAAACAAATGTAGTGTGAAGTAATCCTTAACGCAACCGTTAAGTGATAAAAGTCATAAAATAACTCAAAACATCTTTGCAACTTTGCAACATCAAACTTTGCAACTTATAAAAAATGATTGAAACAGATATACTAATAATCGGTGCTGGTCCAACGGGACTTTTCACCGTTTTTGAAGCAGGATTATTAAAATTAAAATGCCATATTATCGACGCTTTGCCTCAACCAGGTGGTCAATTAGCAGAATTATATCCAAAAAAACCAATATTTGATATTCCAGGTTATCCAGAAGTATTAGCTGGAGATTTGGTAACTAATTTAATGGAACAAATTAAGCAATTTCAACCAGGATTTACTCTTGGGGAAACAGCAGAAACAATTGATAAATTAGAAGATGGAACATTTATTGTTACCACAAATAACGGAACAAAACATAAAGCAAAAGCAATTGCAATTGCAGGAGGATTAGGAACTTTTGAACCTAGAAAACCTTTGTTAAAAGATGTAGATTTCTACGAACAAAACGATAGAGGAATTGATTATTTTATCAAAGATCCAGAAAAATATCGCAACAAAAATGTAGTTATTGCTGGTGGTGGAGATTCTGCATTAGATTGGAGTATTTTCTTAACTAATGTTGCTTCATCTGTAACTTTAGTACACAGAAGAAATGAATTTCGAGGAGCTTTAGATTCTGTAGAAAAAGTGCAGGAATTAAAAGATGAAGGAAAAATAAAAATGATAACTCCAGCCGAAGTTGTTGGATTTTGTGGAGCTGAAAGAATAGAATCTATCGACATTGTAATGAATGGAGCTAGAATGAATGTTGAAACCGATTATTTTATTCCACTTTTCGGTTTGACTCCAAAATTAGGAGCAATTGCTAATTGGGGATTAGAAATTGAGAAAAACGCTATCAAAGTAAATAACGCTTTAGATTACCAAACCAACATTGACGGAATTTACGCGATTGGTGACGTAAACACTTATCCAGGAAAATTAAAACTGATTCTTTGTGGTTTCCATGAAGCAACATTGATGTGTCAAAGTGTTTATAATAGAATCAACCCAGGAAAGCGTTATGTTCTAAAATATACTACAGTTTCAGGAGTTGATGGTTTTGACGGTACAAGAAAAGAAGCTGAAAAAGCAGTAGTTAAATCAATTGACTAATGACTGACGTTACAATATTTATCACAGATAGAAATGGTGTTAAACACGAAGTTTTAGCTCCAACAGACATGAACATGAATGTCATGGAATTAATTCGTTCTTATGAATTAGCAGAAGAAGGAACCGTTGGAATTTGTGGTGGAATGGCAATGTGTGCCTCTTGTCAATGTTATGTCGTGAATGATGTTTTAAAGACAGAACGCAACGACGATGAAGAAGCTATGTTAGCCGATGCTTATCATGTAAAAGAGAACAGTAGGTTAGGTTGCCAAATTCATCTCACAGAAGACCTTGAAGGTCTAGAGTTAGAAATTGCACCAGAACAATAAAAACAAAAAAGCGAGATTTAATTTTCTCGCTTTTTTTTAGTTTAAATGTATTGGGTAATCTATATCAGATATAGAAAGATATTCCTTAGGCTTTGCAAAATCTAGTAAAACTAAAAGTTAAAAAACTTCATGTCGTTCTAACAAGATCATTAAGTTAGTTTGCAAAGTGGGAATCGGAATCTTCTTTTGATAAATAGAATTTTCATATTCTTTTTCCCAATAATCACAATCAATATTTTTTAAATACATAAGTAAACTATCTAATTCTTCAATTGTTAGATTGAAGTTTAAATTTTTATAAGAAAGTTGATAGGCTTTTGATTTTGCACAATATACCAAAAACCCATTTCTATTTTTCGTTAAGTATTTAAAATGATTACACATGATTTTTATTTTACAAATGAATCGATAATTTTATCCGTTTCGGCATTGCTTGCTGTTGGTTTTAAGTCAAATAAATGAGAAAATAAAGGTTTGTTGTCAACGCTTTTTTCTAAATGAATGTCTTTATCAGCATCAAAAACAGTTTGCCATTTTGCTCTAACGTTTTCCAAAGTGTTCCATTTTCTTTCCACCAGTTTTGAGCCGCTTTACATTTAGAGTCTTCTACTTTCACATACAAATCCAATCCTTTTTCTTGAGCAATTTCCGTATCATTTCCTTTATCATCACGGACTAATTTTTTATTATCTTGTTCGTGTAACCAACCATAATCAGTGATTTCATGAATATTTCTTCTTTCTAAAACATTATAGTCATTTCTAATGGTGTGTTCTCTTCTTGGTAAAGGTGCATCAGTAATATTCATCCAATAATCTTTTCCGTTTTTATGAATCCAAGTTCCTGTTCCTTCATATCTTGGACTATCATCTACTTGATATACTTTTTGTGTCCATTGACCTTTTACATCTTTTGGATTTAGTTTTTCATATTTCCATGTTTTGTCTTTGAAGAATTGATAAAATTTAGTGTTTTCATACAACCAATCTTGTCTCCAATGTTTGATAATCATTTCATCATTTACAATTAATAAATGTTGTAAAACCAACTTGTTTTGAGAATCTTCTACTATTTCTACCCATTCTAATCCATGATCTTTTTTAGTTGGAGAAGCTTTGTAGGTTGAATCTTTAGTTGTCTGAAACGTTTCAGTAAAATTGAATTCCACTTCATAACAACCACACATTTTTTTGATTGATGCAACGTCTTTTTGTTTGTCTTGTGCATAACTAACAGATAGTGAAATTGTTGCTAATAAAAGAGCAATTTTTTTTTTCATGATAAGTTTTTTGTTTAAAAATTTCTAGTGCAAAAATATTAAATTTATTTAGAATAAATAAAAATAACATATATATTTGCAGAAATAAATTTATTAAGACTAATTCTAAATAATGAAAAAGTTACTTTTTCTCTCACTGTATAGCTTGAATTTTTCTCTTTGTTTTTCGCAAGAAACTCAGGTTGACTCTTTGACAACAAATCAATTAAATGAAGTGGTTGTTACAGCAACAAGAACAGAAAGAGACTTAGCCTCATTGCCACTTCCTACTTCAATTATAACATCAGATGCTATTTCAAAAGCGGGTGTAACTAGGTTAAATGAAATCTTATTTGAGCAAACAGGATTAATTACAATTCCAGATTTTGGTGGTGTAGAAGGAATTCAAGTCCAAGGATTAGATGCTGCTTACACATTGATTTTAATAGATGGTGTTCCTCTAGTTGGAAGAAGTGCTGGAACATTAGATCTATCAAGAATTAGTGTTGGAAATATAGATAGAATTGAAATTGTAAAAGGAGCTTCATCTTCCTTGTATGGTTCAGAAGCTTTAGCAGGAGTTATCAATATTATTACAAAAAAGCCAAAAAATGATGTACTTTCTGGAAGTGCTTCTTATCGTTACGCAACTTTTGAAACTCATGATACCAATGCCAATCTTATTTGGAAAAAAAAGAAATTTTCAGGAAGTGTTTTTGTAAATTATTTTGCTACAAAAGGCTATGATTTAAACGAATCAACTCCAGAAAAAACGGTTGAACCTTTTCATAATTTCACCTTTCAACCTAAATTTTATTATGATTTTTCAAAGGATTTAAAATTAATTGTAGGAACACGATTTTACAATCAAAAACAAGATTATAAATCCATTATTTCAGATGAAAATTATGAAGGAAAATCAACTATAAATGAGTGGAACTCGCAATTTAAAGTCACACAAAAATGGAGTTCAACCATAAATTCTGAGTACGAAATTTACACCACAAATTATAAAACAGATGAGTTTTTAAAAGATTCAAATAACCAACTTTTTGAAGACAATTTCTATAGCCAATGGCTTTTTCGACCAGAAATAAGAACTACAATTTCCATTAATGAAAGCAAATTAACTGGAGGAATAGGAATGAATAATGAAACCTTAGATCGTTCTTATTTCAGTTCAAAAATTACCTTTAATTCGCAATATGCCTTTTTGCAATATGATTATAATCCGACAAAAAAGTGGAATATTTTAGCAGGATTTAGATATGATAATCACAACCAATATCAATCGCAGTTTAGTCCAAAATTAGCTGTGAATTATAAAGTTACTTCTAATTTATCTTTAAAATCATCTGTAGGATATGGATTTAAAGCACCAGATTTCAGGCAACTTTACTTTGATTTCACAAACTCTGCAGTTGGTTATACTGTTTTTGGATATAATGTGGCTGAAGCTCGTTTGAATGAGTTAGAAAATCAAGGGCAAATTTTATTTAAAACCAATGGAATTGACTTTAATGATGCTCTTAAACCTGAAAGCTCAATTAATGTCAATTTGGGTAGTTACTACGAAAAAGGAAAATTTAAATGGGAAACCAATTTGTTTTATAATACGATTTCAAATTTAATTGACACTAAAGTAATTGCTCAAAAAACCAATGGGCAAAACGTATTTAGTTACTTCAATATTGATAAAATTTTCACTTACGGAATTGAGAATAATTTGCATTACAATTTTAGCAATGATTTAAAATTCTCTTTGGGCTACCAATATCTTGTTGCAAAAGATAAGTCTGTTTTAGAGTCTCTCGAAAAAGGAGAATTTTTTGCCAGAGATCAAAACACTTTAGCTTCTTTTCAACTTAAAAAAACGGATTATTTTGGCTTGTTAAACCGTTCAAAACATACAGCTAATTTTAAAATTTTGTATACCATTCCTACATTGAAAACGAGTGTAAATCTTAGAGTTTTCTATCGAAGCAAATATGGAATACTAGATTCAAATAACAATCAAATTTTAGACGATTACGATGCTTTTGTCAGAGGTTATTTTTTGACAAATCTTTCAATTACTAACGAAATTACTAAAAAAACAGCAATTCAAATCGGAGCAAATAATCTTTTTGATTTTACGAATCCCAATGAAATAAGCAACTTATCAGGCAGACAAGTTTTTGCCAGATTACAATTCAATTTTTAACAAATTAATCTAAATATATAATTATGAAAACCAATTTTTTTAAACTTTCCATTCTAGCTCTTTTTATTTCTTTTGCTTCTTGTAGCAATGATGATGCAACACCAACAACGACACCAGCAGCTTTAGAAACCAAGACTTTCTCTAATTTATATGCTCCACAATCTGGTGGACAAGGACAACCTACAGCAGGAGAATTCACAAAATTTAGTTTTGCTGAAAATGCAGTAGTAACTAATGATAATTGGGATATTGCTTTTCGAGGAACAACTTTAATTGTCAATGGAGGAACAGAAATTGGTTTAACCGATGAACCAACAAGAACAGGAGTTGCTGCAGTAAGCACTTTGTCTTCTATATTTGAAAATGTAACTACAATTCCAGCAGCAGCAACTTTTGCACAAGATTGAGTGGGAACTTATGCTTTTGCTGAACCTTGGTATGACTATAACCCTGCAACGCATATTATTTCACCTGTTGCAGGAAAAGTTTATGTGGTAAAAACATACAATGGTAAATATGCTAAATTTGAAATTTTAAGTTATTACGTAAATGCACCAGCAATCCCAGATTTAACTTCTCCTTCAAGATATTTTACATTTAAATATATGTATCAACCAGCAAGTGAAACTAATTTTTAGAACTATTAGATTGTGTTAGCTTTTTAGTAATAAGGTTGTCGAAATTAATGTTTTGACAGCCTTATTTGTTTTTATAATCCTCTAATTGCATTAATCTTTATAATGTTTCTTTTAACAAATATTGCTTAAATTTTTATTTAAAAGTTTTAAACATATATTAAGAAAAAAATTATTCTCAAAGTTGTAACCTTTTAAAAAAAATGACGTATAATTACGGTGTTTATATTTTATTAAATGAATGATAACCTTAATCCTTTGGGATTACATACTTTACTTACACTCAAAGTTTCTGAAACTTCTAAATTAATTAACCTTAAAGGGTTTGTTGATTTTACGGATAGTTTGTTGTTAGATTTTAAATTAGAGAAAGTTGGATTAACATCATTTGTTTTTGAAAATGAAAGTTTTACAATTGCATATTGTTTAAAGGAATCTCATATTTGTATTCATACTTGGCCTGAAATTAACACTTTAACGCTTGATGTGTACTTGTGTAATTATTCTCAAAACAATACGTTTAAAGTTAAAAATTTAGCCAATGAATTTATTAAATATTTCAAAGCAGAAATCATTAAAAAAACAGAAGTAGAAAGATAATATGGAGTTAACTTGTCCTAATTGTAAAACAAAATCTTCTATTGAGGCTCATATAAATTTGATGAGTTTTGGATGCTATAATTGCAATACCTTGTACTCAATTAATGAAAAAGGAACTTTAAGTAAAGAAAAGAAATACGACTATAATCAAGAAGAAGCGCTTTTATCTATTGGAATAAAAGGAAAGTTTGATAATGAATTATATGAAGTTGTAGGACTATTAATCAAAAGAGTGCATGGTTCTTTTTATTGGAGAGAATATACTTTAATGTCTAAAAGTGGGAAAGTTAAATATTTATCAGAATCTGATGGTCATTGGATTCTTCTACGTGAGGTTAACGATTTTATAGATATTTCAAAAAAGAATAAAATTTTAGCTTATAAAGATTTAACTTATAATTTATTTGAAAAGACAGATTCTTTTGTTGCTAAAGCTATAGGTTTTTATGAATTCGACATGCCTTTAAAAGCAGTAAAAGTTGAAGAATATATTTGTCCTCCATTTATTTTATCAATTGAAAAGATTAATAATAAAGAATATGTTTATCATGGAGAATATATTACTTCAAAGGCAATTAAAAATATTTTCAATATAGAGCAAATACCAATAAAATCTGGTGTTGGAGCAGTTGAGCCTTTTTTGTTTAATCTTTATAATACATTAATAATTTTTTTGGTTTTTGGAGCAGCTACATTAGGAACTTATCTTTATTTAAATTTAAATAGAACGGAGCAAAATGTTATGTCAACTTCAATAGATTTTGACGATTTTAAAGATAAAGAATTTATTTCACCATCATTTGAATTAGTAGGAAGTCCAGGGCCACTTTTTATTTCTGCAAGTACAGATGTGGATAATTCTTGGGCAAATGCTCAAATAACTTTGGTTAATGAATCAAATAATCAAGAGGAAACAGCTCAAAAAGACATTGAATATTATCATGGTTACACAGATGGTGAAAATTGGAAAGAAGGAAGTACATCTACTAAATTTAATATTTGTGGTGTGGCTCAAGGTAAATATCACCTTATAATAGCTCCCATGAAGCAAGAAACAGACTCATCTAATAAAGGTATTAACATTTCTGCTACCTGGAACGAATCTTCTGTATGGAATTTTATGTTTAGTTTGCTCTTTTTAGGACTTGCTTTTATTATTATTTACATTTGGAAAAGAAATTTTGAATATAACAGATGGGAGAGTAGTGACTTTTCACCTTTTAATCAGTCTTAAATGAAACAATTTTTTATAAATAATAAGTGGTCTATTCTAATAGGTGTTTTGGTCTATTCTATATTTACCTATTATACTTTCACGGGAAGCAGATTTTGTGATTGTCAAACTACAGAAAAATATAATTCAACAAACAATAAATCAACTCACGGAACAGTAAATCGATTTTATCATAAATAACAATACTATGGAATATATTGCATTAAAAGGAATAATAAATTCTTTGATTTTTTCAGTTATAGGGGTAATAATTTTAATTATAAGCTACTATATTATTGAAAAACTTACTCCAGAAAATACTTGGAAAGAAATAGTTCAAAACAAGAATACAGCCCTAGCCATAGTTTTTGCAGCCATGATTATCGGAATTTCTTTAATCATTAGTGCAGCTATTCATGGCTAAAATTTTTAAATTCGAATATCTTTTACTTTTTGCAGTTTTTGTTATTGCTACTTGCGGATTAATTTATGAATTAGTTGCAGGAACATTGGCTAGTTATTTATTAGGCGATTCCGTAAAACAATTTTCGTTCATCATTGGAGTCTATCTTTTTTCAATGGGTATAGGTTCTTATTTTGCTAAATTCATAAAAAAAAACCAACTCAATACTTTTATTGAGATAGAAATTATCGTTGGTGTTGTTGGTGGTTTGAGTTCAGTAATTTTATTTCTTTTATTTGAAAAAGTAGCTTATTTTCAATTTATTTTATATTTTTTAGTATTCATAACAGGTTGCTTGGTTGGTTTAGAAATTCCTTTGCTCATGAATATTTTGAAAGATAAAGTAAAATTTAGCGACTTAGTTTCTAATGTTTTTACTTTCGATTACATAGGGGCTTTGCTGGCTTCTGTTTTATTTCCACTGGTTTTTATTCCTTATTTAGGTATAATTAAAACTTCCTTATTTTTTGGAATGATAAATTTATCTGTAGCAATTTCGTTGTGTTTTATTCTTCAAAATGAAATTAAAAAAGCCTATTTTTTAAAAGCAAAAGCAATTTTTTCATTTTTAGTTTTACTAAGTTTCTTTGTGTTTTCTGATAAAATTTTATCTTTTTCGGAAGAAAAGCTATATGGTGAAAATATTGTCTTTACTAACACAACACCTTATCAACGAATAGTTTTAACACATCAAAAAAATGATTACAAACTGTATTTAAACAATAATCTACAATTTAGTTCTGCTGATGAGTACAGATATCATGAAGCATTGGTTCATCCAGCAATGTCAAGTGCAGTTAACGTCAATAATGTTTTAGTTCTAGGTGGTGGCGATGGCTTGGCTGTTCGAGAAATAGCAAAATATAAAGATGTGAAAAACATTACACTAGTTGATTTAGATCATCAAATGACTAAAATTTTTAAAACAAATCCAGTACTAAAAAAATTAAATAATAACTCTTTTGATAATCCAAAGTTAAAAGTGTTTAATAAAGATGCTTTTCTTTGGGTAAAAGATAATCAAGATAAATTTAATGTGGTGATTATTGATTTTCCAGATCCATCAAGTTATAGTTTAGGAAAGTTGTATTCATTAAAGTTTTATAAAGCACTAGATAAAATTTTAGCACCAAATGCTGTTGTTGTAATTCAAACTACATCACCTTATTTTGCTCCAAAATCTTTTTGGTGTATCAATAAAACCGTTCAAACGGTATTTCCTAATACAGATGCATATCATGTATATGTTCCATCATTTGGGGAATGGGGTTACACAATTACTTCAAATAATGCATCATTTAAATTTGATGGTGTAAATAGAAAAGTTGAAGACTTACGTTTTTATACTTATGATTACCATAATTTAAATCAATTTTCAAAAGACATGATAGCAAAAGATGTCGAAATTAACCGATTAGATAACCAAATTTTAGTACGCTATTTTGATGAAGAATGGGGAAAATTATAAATCAAGAAGAAATTTTATTAAAGGCATTTCAGCATTTTCTATTTTAACAGTTATACCTCAATTTGTTGTTTCATGTAAAGATAAAGTGCTGAATTATATCCTTAAATTATCAGGTACAAATCAAATACTTGGACATCGATTGTGGTTAAAAGACTTCCCTAAACCATCACAAACAATTGAAATACCATATTTAATAATAGGAGGAGGAATTACAGGTTTAGCAGCTGCGAGGCAATTATCTAAAAAAGGAATCAAGGATTTTTTGCTTATTGAATTAGAAAGTAATTTAGGAGGAAATGCTTCAAATGGTGAAAATGCGTATTCCAAATTTCCGCTAGCAGCTCATTATTTACCTTTGCCAAATGTTAGAGATAAGGAATTATTACAATTTTTAGAAGAGTCAAAAATTATTTTAGGTTACAAAGAAAATTTACCCATTTTTGATGAAGAGCAATTGTGTTCAGATCCAAATGAGCGTTTGTTTATTAAAAATGATTGGCAAAAAAATTTAATTCCAAAGCTTGGTATTTCAGATAAAACTGATATTCAATTAGAATTATTTCTTGATAATATGAATGATTTTAGATTGAAAAAAGGGGAAGACAACAAGTACTTTTTTGACATTCCCTTAGCTTTTTCATCAAAAGATTCTAGCTTACATTCTTTAGATGTAATTACGATGAAAGAATGGATGGAGCAGCATAATTTTGATACTGAAGAGCTGCTTGAATATGTTAATTATTGTTGTAGAGATGATTTTGGTTTAGGGATAAAATATGTTTCTGCTTGGGCTGGAATTTATTATTTTGCGTCAAGAAAACACGATCATAAAATGTACGATGATACAGTTTTAACTTGGCCAGAGGGAAATGGAAGATTGACATATCATTTAAAAAAATATGCAGAAGAAAAAACCTTAAATAATCATTTGGTATTTGATATTCAGATAAATACGAATAATGCATCTGCTTTAGTTTTTGATGAAAAATCAAATAAGACAATTGAAATTAAAGCACAAAAAATAGTAGTAGCAACACCTCAATACATTAATAAATATTTATTCAAAAGTAGAAAGGAAATCTACGATAAGTTTAATTATGCTCCTTGGTTTACGGCTACTTTAGTTGTTAGTGAATTAGAAGATAATGGAAGTTTTCCTCTTTGTTGGGATAATGTTATTTATGGAGGGAAAGGTTTAGGTTATGTCTACAATCAACATCAAAATTTAGAACAGATTATCGATAAAAAAGTCATTACATATTATTATAGTTTTAGTTCTAATGACTGTAAAAAAGACAGAAAATTTTTACTTAAACAAACAGATGAATATTTTAAAAATTTAGTATTAAGTGATTTAAAAATTGCGCATCCAAAAATTGAACAACATATTGAGTCTATCGAAGTTCACAGAATGGGTCACGGAATGATTAGTCCTATTCCTGGGTTCTTAAAAGGAGATGAAATAAAAGAAGCTTCAAAAGCTATTTATAAAAAAATCTATTTTGCTCATAGTGATTTGTCAGGAATTTCAATATTCGAAGAAGCATTTCATCAAGGAATTAATGTTGTAAACAAAATATTAGATGAATCAACCTTGGATACATAAAGCTAAAACAGATTTTATTTTTATTGTAATGCCACCATTTTTTGTATTGGCATTAGTATTCTTGTTTCAAGGATATATCAGTAAAATACAAGAACAATATTCTTTTTATACTTGGTTATTTTTAATCGTTTTTATTGATGTGGCTCATGTTTATGCTACATTATTTAAAACCTATTTTGTAGGAAGTGAATTTAAAAAAAGAAAAAAATTATTATTGACATTACCGATATTATGTTTTGTAATTGGTTTTGTTTTGTTTCGATTTGGAAGTACAGTTTTCTGGTCTTTTTTAGCTTATGTTGCCGTTTTTCACTTTGTTAAACAGCAATACGGCTTCGTTAGGCTTTATGCTAGAAAGGAAGTCAAAACGAAATCTAATCGTAATTTTGATGCTTTAATTATTTATACCGCAACAGTTTATCCAATGTTATATTGGTTTTTTTCTCCAAAGCGAGAGTTCAATTGGTTTGTAGAAAACGAGTTTTTTAAATATGAAAATCCTTTTTTGATTAAGGTTCTTACCGCTTTATATTTTATAATAATTTCATTTTATGTTAGCAGAACTATTACATTATACTTAAAAGAAAATTACTTTAATATTCCTAAAAACCTCATTATAATAGGAACAATATTGTCTTGGTATTTTGGAATAGTTTATTACAACAATGATTTAGTATTTACATTGTTAAATGTTGTTTCTCATGGTATTCCTTACATTGCATTAGTATATTTAAAGGAAATTGATTTAAAGTCAAATAATGACTTGGGATTTCTTTTCTATTTAAAAAAAATCAAAGGGTTATTAGCTTTTCTAATTATTTTACTTTTATTTGCTTTCTCAGAAGAATATTTTTGGGAAGTTTCCGTATGGCAAGAACATTTTAATGGCAATATAGCAATTAAAGATTGGCAATTTATTTTAGTTCCTTTATTAACAGTTCCTCAATTTACCCATTATCTTTTAGACGGATTTATATGGAAGAACAACAAATAATTACTTTTTATAATCCTCCAATCGAGCTGGTCCTTCTAAAATTTCTTTTACAATTTGAAGTGTACCATCTTCTTTAGTGTCTATGAACCATTTTATTAAAGATATATTTCCAGCTGCAATTTCAATTCCGGTTATGCTCCTTGGATGTACGCAACTACCATCATTAAAATAATGCAAAGCATTTTCACTTGGACTTGGGAATCGTGGTCTATGTGTGTGTCCAGTAATTGTAATTTTATTTCCGTTATCAGCAATCCATTTTTTGATTCTTCTTTCCACCTTTATTAATTCAATATAATTTTTGGCTGGACTTGTTGGGTCTTTAATGCCCCAAACTTGCAAAGGTTTCCATAAAACACGTACCAAAAAACGATTGAATTTCCAACCCACATAATTCATAAAATCGGCTTGATGCCCATGTACAAGAAATAAGTCTTGATTCGATTCTCGATGTTCTAAAACTATTCCTTCATTGAATTTGATATTTGGAAATAAAGGCACATTTTTACCTTCTTTAGTATCAAAATATTCAGTTAGTAATCGTTTTACAACGTTTGGATTTTTATAAACAAAATCGTGATTACCAAAAATTAGATGCAATCTATTTTCATTAAAGAATTTTTGCATCAACAAATAGACATTTTTATTGGCTTCAAAAATATCTTTAAAAAACATGTTTTCCCACAATTCATCACCATCGCCTAGTTCAATATACGAATAACCTTCTTTATGATAATGTTGTAAAGCGTGATAATAAATATTTCGATTATTAGCAAAATCATCGGCAAAACTACTATCACCACGATGGCAATCACTAAACAAAATGAATTTTGAAGTATTATTAAAACCTATTCGCTTGGCTTCTTTATATGCTTTGTCTAGTCTAGTTTGTGATGACATGATAAAAATTTCATCTAAAGTATAAATTATCTCAGAGGATTGAAATTTTTTACTCTATTTTTTCCAAAGCTAAAGATAGAATTCGTTCCACAAATTTAGAATAAGCAATTTCAGAAGGATGTAAACCATCATTAGCTACTAAATTAGTTTGCTGTAAACCTAAACGAGTAATATCTGTAATGTTTACAAATGCAATAGTATTTGTATCACAATAATTTTTAGCAAATAAATTATACTCATCAATTTGAGTTGAAATGTTTTGCGAATTACTACTTCCTTGTCCAAAAGGAGTGTAAGCATAATCTGGAATTGAAACTACAATTACTTTTGATTTATTTCCTTTAGCAAATGCAATTGCTTTAGTAACTAATTGAGGAAATTCAGTTTCATACAAAGAAAAAGGTTTGTTTTGATATTGGTTATTTACTCCAATTAATAAAGTCACTAAATCAAAATCAGAACTTGGATTTTGAGTATCAATTGCCGAAATTAAATTTGTAGTTGTCCAACCTGTTTGTGCAATAACTTGAAGCGAAACACTATAAGTATCGGGTAAATTTGCAAGTAAACTATCTTTTAATTGTTCGGGAAACTTACAGGTTTGACAAACACTTTGACCAATCGTATAACTATCTCCTAAGGCTAAAACCTTACGGTTTTTAATTGTATTTGAGGGAGTTTTCTTAATTATTTTTTCCTCACTGCTACAGCTCAATAAAAGGATTAAAAAAAACAGTAGCAGTATGGAAATATAATTTTTCATGTATTAACAGGTCAGTTCAGAATGTAGAATTTGCTCTTCAATAGCATTCCAAAGCCCAATTCTTTTCTCTAAAGCATCAATAGAAACGGTTTCTACTTCTTTCCATTTTTTTTCATCAGTTCCACATAATTCATCAATCATTTGCATAGCCATTGGTCCATGTTCATCAGCATCTAATTCAATATGTCTTTCAAAATAATAAATCAATTTAGATAAATCCGTTTCAGGGAAATTATTTTGAAAATTCTTTAAAATTTCAGTAAACATATTCGGAATCAAATCTTCTCTTCCAAAAGTAAAAGCAGCCGCAATTTCATGAGGTTTTCCTTGTTCAATTACTCTAAAAGTAAAATCTAAAAAAGCTTTCACATTTGGATGTAAATTACTTTGTTTGATAGAAACAAATATATTTCTTGTACTTTCAACATCTTCTAAAAATAAGTTGATTTCATTGGTTTTTGCGCCACATTCTTTCATTGCATCAAGATACATCTCATAATGACTTTGACGTTTTCCATCCAATGACAAATCGGTTTCTTCAGCTACCACAATTTCATTTATCAAATAACGAATTTCTGGATTTCCAATAGGCATCCAGGGAGTAGTTGTACAAGTTAAAGTATTTTGAAGAGCTTTTAACAACGACATAAAATCCCAAACAGCATAAACATGATTTTCTAAAAAATGATGTAAATCTTCAATGGTTTTAACGTTGTTATACAAAGAGTGATTTAACAATTGCTCTTTATGGTTTGAAATAGCTGAATTTATTGTAGTTGTATTCATGATTATATATTTCTATTTAGATATATGCAAAAACTAAAACAAAAGGTTTTAATTACTCTACAAAAGTAAAAATGCTTCTCGACAATGAGAAGCATTTTGTATAAATTTTATTTATTGTTTAATTTGAATCTTTCCACTTTTGGAATTTGGAATTTTTTTTTGGAATTTCTTACTTAAAAGCAGGGATTCCAGTAATATCCATTCCAGTAATTAATAAATGAATGTCGTGTGTTCCTTCATAAGTAATTACAGACTCTAAATTCATACTGTGACGCATGATTGAATATTCACCTGTGATTCCCATTCCACCTAAAATTTGTCTAGCTTCACGTGCAATATGAATTGCCATATCCACATTGTTTCTTTTAGCCATCGAAATTTGAGCAGTTGTTGCTCTTCCTTCATTTCTAAGAACTCCTAATCTCCAAGTTAATAATTGTGCTTTTGTGATTTCAGTAATCATTTCAGCTAATTTCTTTTGTTGCAATTGCGTTCCCGCGATTGGTTTGTCGAATTGGATTCTTTCTTTTGCATAACGCAAAGCTGTATCATAACAATCCATTGCAGCACCAATAGCTCCCCAAGCAATACCATAACGAGCAGAATCTAAACATCCAAGTGGAGCACCTAAACCAGATTTGTTTGGTAATAAGTTTTCTTTTGGCACTTTCACGTTATCAAAAATCAATTCACCAGTAGCAGAAGCACGAAGTGACCATTTATTATGCGTTTCTGGAGTTGAAAAACCCTCCATTCCACGTTCTACGATTAAACCGTGAATTCTTCCTTCTTCATTTTTTGCCCAAACAATTGCAATATCTGCAAAAGGAGCATTTGAAATCCACATTTTAGCCCCATTTAAAAGATAATGATCACCCATATCTTTAAAATTAGTAGTCATTCCACTTGGATTTGAGCCATGATCAGGTTCCGTTAATCCGAAACAACCCATGAATTCTCCAGTAGCTAATTTTGGTAAATATTTTTGTCTTTGTTCTTCGTTTCCGTATTTCCAAATTGGATACATTACCAATGAAGATTGTACAGAAGAAGTAGAACGAACACCAGAATCACCTCTTTCAATTTCTTGCATGATTAAACCATACGAAATTTGGTCTAAACCAGCTCCACCATATTCTTCTGGAATATAAGGGCCAAAACCACCAATTTCACCCAAACCTTTAATAATTTGTTTAGGGAATTCGGCACGTTGAGCGTAATCTTCAATGATAGGAGAAACTTCTTTTTTCACCCATGCACGAGCAGAATCACGAACTAATTTGTGTTCTTCGGTTAATAAATCGTCTAAGTTATAGTAATCAGGTGCTTGAAATAAATCTGGTTTCATAATTTTGTAATTGCGAGTGCAACGCAGTGGAGCGAAGCAATCTTATTATTAGTATAAATTTTACTTGCGAAATCGTTTGCAAATTTACATAAAGAAATTTAACAAAGTAAAGAACAAGTGTTATATTTTTATATTTGTCATTACCAATTTTTTGAAGCAATCTCCACCTATACGCCATATCTTTTTATTTCATGTCATTGCGAGGCACCAAGCAATCTAAAAAACAAAAAGGATGCCGTTACAAACAACGTGCACTGAATACCTATAGAAAATTTTAACCAATGAAGTAATCTGGGCCATGGCAATAAAGATAAATCAAATATCGATTACTAATTAACTTATCGATTAATTTAAAATAAATCAGAATGAG
Organism: uncultured Flavobacterium sp.; assembly: GCF_963975005.1. GTDB lineage: Bacteria > Bacteroidota > Bacteroidia > Flavobacteriales > Flavobacteriaceae > Flavobacterium. The sequence continues at coordinate 6,019 of NZ_CAXBFR010000019.1, read as the reverse complement.
TGCCAGTTCGAGTTAGCGAAATAAGTTTAATTTCGTCATCTTGTTGCCATATTAAAAGCCAATCGGGTTGAATATGACATTCCCAAAATCCTTTAAAATTTCCTTTTAATACATGAGGTTTAAAATTTGCAGGTAAAGTTCCTGACTCTTCCAGTTGTAAAATAACCTCTTCAATTAAATCTATATTCAAACCTCTTTTAATACAAAGTTTAAAATCTTTTTTAAATTTATTTGTAGCAACTACTGTAAACATTATGATTTTAATATAGATAGTAATTCTTTAGCATTTTTAGCTCTAATAACTTTTCCATTTATTGCATCTTCCATAGCTTTTAAAGTTTCAAAATTTGGAGTTGTTACAATTTCAACATCACTTTTATTTTTACTCAATAAATCTATCATAGCGGTTAGTAATTTACCTGCTTTTGATTTTTCGTTAATTTTTAAAGTTATAGTTGTCATAATTTTAATCTTTTAGATACACAAAGATACTGAAAAGATTTTTTAGATAATTAGAATGTTGGATTTTTAGAATTAAACTTCTTTACACTTAAATCCATAATCAGTTAACCTTCCAAAAGTTACAAGAAATATTTTTCTGACTTTTTAAAAGATATTGAAAAAATATATACATTTGAGTTTAATTTTAAATTTTATCTAGCATGTCAAATTTATCAGAAAACAGAATTAATGTAACGCTCACAGCAGCCGATGTTACAGCTATTAACACAAGTATTGCTACAATACTTTCAAAAGTGCCTACAAACACAACTTTAACCGATGAACAACGATTGGGCTACAATGCCATAAACGTTGCCAACAAGGTTTTTGCTGAGGATTGCTTAGCCGAAGCCCAACAAAGTGGAACAGGTATTTTACCAGGATTTGTAAACATTGCCAACATGCAAAGCGACATGAATGTTTTCAACCAACTAGACCAAGCGGAGAGTGCCTTGAATAACGCATTACAAAGAGTTGCCGATGCTAAAAGAATAGCAGGACACGAAGCTTATGGGCAAGCAACCGTAATTTATGCAGCTTTTAAAAACGCAAACGAAAGTGGCATTGCTAATGCCAAAGCATCGTATGACAAATTAAAAGTCCGTTTTGACGCACAGGGCAACTCCACTGGAAGAACCCAAAACAATGAAGTATAAAAATTAGTAGCCACTCAAATGAGTGGTTTTTTTATGCTTCTTTTTCTCAATTTGTCATTCCGTAGGAATCTTTTACAATGGCAATGGCAAATTCAATTTCAAAAATCAAAGTTGTTAATATGATATAAAACCTCACAACAAAACACTACCACAAACTCTCTCTCCTCAAACTTGTCATCCTGATGAAGGAAGGAACTCATTACACATCAAAACAACAATTAAAAGCAACAATAAATCAACTAAATATATCAAATTAAAAAATAATTGTAATATTACTTAAACTAATTACAGCAAATCATTAACTAAATTAAATAATAGCATAATTAAATAGATAAAATAATTAATTAAATACACTATAATACTAAATAAAATTAATAAACCATCAATTAAAACCAAAAAATCATTAACTAATTATTGCAAAATATAAACTAAACACATATTTTTGTTACACTAAAAACAAAATCATGGAACTACACATAGGCAACTTGCTAACCCATTATTTCAACACCAAACGCACCCGAAGAGCTTCATTAGCTAGATTAATGAATGTGCATATAGCTACAATTTTAGGCTATCAAAAAAAAGAAAGCCTACAAACCAAAACACTTTTTGCAATGGCAACTATTTTAAAACACAATTTTTTTATGGACATAGCCATGCAATTGCCACAAGATTACACTACCACGCAAAATATTTTTGAAGAAAAAAACCTAGAAATTGCTATTCTAAAAGAACAAGTAAATAAACTGCAAATTGAACGTGATATTTTGTTAATGGCTATTGGGAAGTAAGAAGGTTGGAAAATAACTAGATTTAGATTTTTAGAACTAAACCCCTAAACTAATAAACTTATTTTTGCAATTGTTTTAACAAACTCTCAAAAAGCATACTTTGCTGTTCAAACAAGCCATTAATTTTTGATTGATTTTCTTGTATTTGAGTAATAAGTTCTGGTGAATTGTTATTATTTACTGTGAAATTTTGAAAATAACCAGCATAATTTTGTCCTTTGAGATGAGAGTTATTTATTGTAATATTAGAAACATCTTCTAACAAAGAATAAAAATCAGTTTCATAAAAATCGCAAATTTTTAAAATATTTTCTACACTAGGTTTAGCTTTGTTTTGCTCCCATTTAATAATGGCAGTTTTAGAAACTTGCAACTCTAATGCCAATTGCTCTTGCGAGAGTTTCTTGCTTTTTCGTAACCTATATAATTTGTCTCCTAATATCATACGTATTGTTTTGGCTAAAGTATATAAATAAACTTTTGTTACCAAATATTAAACTTTAGTTTTACTTTTTGTGAGATTATTTTTAATAGGTTTGAAAATAATAAAACAAGCCGTATATTCGTTATCAAGAAAACTAGTGCACGAGTGAGTAAGGGTTTTGAGTTGAAGTTTGTTTTTAAAATTAATGTATAACTTTAATAGTACAAATTATGAAATTAGAAAGTTTAAAAGAAACAAAATTTAAAGATGCTGTTTTAGAAAGAGAACAAATGTTTACATTGAATGGAGGATTGACAGACACATCCGCTTCTGGTCAAGCATGTGGGTCTAATAATGTTTACCCATATCAAACAGTTATCTTTAATTATTCTTGGGATTCAATTAGAGACGGGGTTCAATATTTTCATGGAAAATCAAATATGCGAACAATGTCATCACAAGATTGTTATGACTTAACCCATCCTTAATTAAATTAATAATTTAAAAAAAAATAAAATGTTTCCTTTTCAACAAGTTTGAATTATATACAATTCAAACTTGTTTTTTAAATTAAAAATGACAATAAATATTTATTATTTTAAAGTAGTAATTAATATAACTTAAAATTGAAAAATAATTTACTGAAGACTTTCTTTTTTTTGATAGTATATTTTGTTTTTATTTGTTCAGCTCTAGGACAAATAAAAACAAAGTATAAAACTTATAATCAAAAGAACTTTGAAAAAAACAAAATATTTGAAAATACTTATCATTTATGGTGGAGTAAAGATAAGTGGGGTCCAATAGTAAAAGATACTATTCCTTATTTTGTAGATGATAGAAACTATAAGGGTATAATTAATTATGGAGTAGAATTCCATAGTAAAGATTTTAGAGTATTTGATTTTTCAGAAGGTAAGACAATGTATTTTTTCAAAGTTCATTTTCAAAGTTGTAAGTTTAATTCAAATGATAGTATATTAGAAATCGAAGGATTTATTACTGGTGGATGGGGTGATATAGCAAAATATGGAAAAAATGAACCTAAAAACTATATTGATGTCTTTATTGGCGAAAAAACAGATACTATAACTCCTTGTTATTATAATATTTATGTAAATAAGGATAAAGTTGAAACAAAATGGAACAACGAAATTATTGAAAGCGGTCATGTTTTAGACACTTTTCCTTCATTTTATTTTAAAAACCCTACTTATAATAGATTAGCATCAAAAGGAAAGCGACCGTTTAAAATAAAAGCTAAAATTAATAAAAACTCCATTCTTGCCTTTGGAGGAAGTGGTTGTTATTCCGAAATTTTTGATATCGGCTCTATGATTTATTTGCCAAATAAAAACAGAAAAAATAAAATTAAAATAAAGAAATACAAAGAATTTGAACAAATTCTTATTAATAATAAATTAGTAGCCGATATTGAAAAAGAAAAAGCTGCTTTTAAGGAGATAAATTATTATACTTATACAGAAAAGGCTGAAAATTATATTTTAAGAAGACAATATGCAAATGCCAAAGAAACCTATCTTATTTTAGATAAAGAATACCCAACATTATTTGCTAGAGACATACACAACGCCATTAGATGTGCTGTTTTATCTAGAGATAATAAAAACGCATTTTTTTGGGGAGAAAAGTTAGCCCATAAAGGTATAAATAATAAATATTTTGATGCTACTATTTTTAGTAACCTCAAAAAGAATTTAGATTGGGAAAAATTTAGAACTCGTTTTGATTCTATTAGTAAAGAAGCTAAAAAAAGAATAAATTTAAATTTAAGACTTCAATTAGAACAATTACTTGAAGAAGATCAGTCCGATTATGGATTAGAAAATAGAAAAGAACCTAAAATTTTATACGAAACAACTGTAAGAGTTACTGATAAACTTATTGAATTGCTTAAAAATGAAGGATATCCATCAGAAGAAAAAATAGGTGTATATACTAAAAATGATACTATTTTAAATTTTTCTCCTAGTTATAATGTATTAATTAGGCATGCCATTCAGCAAAAACCAAAGAATTTGGATATTCTCCAAAAGCTACTTGACAAAAGTATAGATTCTCTCGAATATGATAGTAAAAGAAGTCCAAATAACATCTTTCTTCACAATTCTTGTTTTCATATTTATAAAGGCAATTTATACAATTCAAAATCGTGTGGAGCGAATGATTTAATGATAAAAAAAATGAAATTTATTTTTAATAACCCAAATAATTTCATAATATTTAATAATAATTATGTGGTAACTGAATATAATAAAGAAAATCCTGAAGAGTATGATAAATATTATAACGAAAACTATAATTTTATTATGAAACTTACGGATAATTGGGAATTTTATATGGAAGAATAAATGATTTTAATCTACAGTAAAGATGTTGATGATTTTGTTAATGATGTTATAAATTGTTTAGACGAAGAGTTTGTTCGATTTAGTGAATCTGATAAAATCAATATTAATGAAATGGAATTTAGTTGTGAAAACAGTTCTTATATCATTAGAAATAATTATTCAGAAAATATTGATCTCGAAAACATCAAAAGTATTTGGTTTAATGGTGGAGGTGTTAGTTCCAGTGGTGATGAATATGAAAACAAATGCTACGAGGTTTTGAACGACTCTTATTTACTACAAAAAGAAACTTATAAACTAGGAAAAAGATTTGCTGATTTTGAATTTAACCGATTAGATGTTATGTTAGAAGCCAAAAAGCAAGGGCTAAAAATACCACACACTTTAATTACAGGAGTAAAACAAAACTTAAAATTTTCTTTGACCTTTATAAATCTAAAAATGGAATAATTTCCAAAAGAATATTAGACAGTTATTTTTATGAAGACAACAAATACTCTTATAATTTTAATTTAACATTTGGAATTTCACCAGATATTCTAAAAGAAGTTCCTGATGAATTTGCAATTTCTTTTTTTCAAGAAAGAATTATTGCCGATTTTGAAATTAGAGTAATTTATATTGACGGAGTAATTTATGCTGCTTGCATTTATAATTTTGATGATACTATTGATTATAGAACCAAACTTTGGACAATGGAAAATTTAAGAATAATTCCTTTTAAATTACCTAATGAAATAGAATCAAAAATAGATAGTGTTTTTAAAAAATTCAACATGAATTATGGCTCTGCTGATTTAATGTATAGCAATAATAACTATTATTTTTTAGAAATAAATCCTACAGGGCAAATTAGCTTTATAAATAGAGCGTGTAATTTTTATATCGAAACACAATTAGCTGCAAAAATTAAAAATGGAAAGTAAAAAACCTATAAATATCTTTAATGGCCTTAAGATTGAAATTCAAAACAATCAACAAAATCAAAACCAAGTGAAACCAAAAAGTAGGCTTGTTGCTATTAAGACTTATCAAAATTCTCGAAACATAACTAAACCTTTTGTAAAACCTATTTCTAAAATATTTTAACTTGAAAACAACAAATTTTATTCTTTTTTCAGATTGTATTCCTGTAAAAGGGTTTAATAGAAGTGTTATTTGGTAAGAACATTTCAAACCCAGTTTTCAAAGATAAAGCTTTTAAAGCAGCATATTGAAACATTTGATTACCTAATCTTCCACTATATCCTATACTTTTATGAGTAATCATTTTAT
>NZ_CAXBFR010000018.1:0-35549 GCF_963975005.1 uncultured Flavobacterium sp. | reverse complement strand
AAGATTTTAAATTTAGTTTTATTTTATTACTATAATTTTAAAAATTTTATACTAACTTTAATAAATTCAACGTTCATTAAATAGTAACTTGCAATCAGGTTTAAGTACATATTTAATATTCTATTTAGAAAACAAAAACATGAACAAAATAAAAATCCTTTGGGTTGATGATGAAATTGATTTATTAAAACCACATATATTATTCTTAGAAAAGAAAAACTACGATGTTACAACTTGTAATAACGGGCAAGATGCCATAGATTTATTTGAAGAATCTAACTTTGATATAGTTTTTTTGGATGAAAACATGCCTGGTTTAAGTGGCTTGGAAACGCTTTCTGAAATGAAAGAGAAAAAATCTTCTGTTCCTATGATTATGATTACGAAGAGCGAAGAAGAATACATTATGGAAGAAGCCATAGGGTCTAAAATTGCTGATTATTTAATTAAACCCGTTAATCCAAATCAGATTTTATTGAGTTTAAAAAAGAATTTAGACCATTCCCGATTAGTTTCAGACAAAACAACTTTAGATTATCAGAAAGAATTCAGAAAAATAGCAATGGATATGGCTTCAGTCAATTCTTTCGAAGATTGGGTAGAAATGTATAAACGTTTAGTCTTTTGGGAACTAGAACTAGAGAATATTGAATCACAAAGTATGATTGAGATATTGGAAAGTCAAAAATCAGAAGCTAACATGCAATTTGGTAAATTTATTGAACGTAATTATGAAGATTGGTTTACAAATACCAAAGACAAACCCTATTTATCACATGAAATCTTTGGTGAATTAGTTGCACCAGAAATCAGAAAAAAAGAGAAGCCAATACTGTTTATTGTAATTGATAATTTACGTTATGATCAATGGAAAGCATTTGAAAGCATCGTAAATAATCATTATAAAATAGAGAAAGAAGTCAGCTACTACTCTATTTTACCTACTGCTACTCAATACGCTCGTAATGCAATCTTTAGCGGTTTGACACCTTTGGATATGGAGAAAAAATTTCCTCAATATTGGAAAAATGATGTTGATGAAGGTGGAAAAAATATGCATGAAGCTGATTTTTTATCAGAACAATTAAAACGTTTGGGATTAAATATCAAACAAGAATACTATAAAATTACAAATTTTAGAGACGGAAAAAAATTAGCAGAAAACTTCAAAGGTTTAAAAGACAATGATTTAACTACTATAGTTTATAATTTTGTTGACATGCTTTCTCATTCAAAAACAGAAATGGATGTTGTTAAAGAATTAGCTTCTAATGACAAGGCTTACCGTTCACTTACATTGAGTTGGTTTAAAAATTCTCCCTTGTTAGATATGATTCAACAAGCTCAACAAATGGGATTTAAATTAATTCTAACTACAGATCATGGGACAATTAACTGCAAAAACCCTTCAAAAGTAATTGGTGATAAAAATACTAGTTTAAACCTTCGTTATAAAACAGGTAGAAGTCTAACTTATGAAGATAAAGATGTTTATGCCATAAAAGATCCTAAAAAAGTGGGCTTACCAACAATTAACATGAGTAGTTCATATATTTTTGCTAAGAATGACTTATTTTTGGCTTATGTAAACAACTATAACCATTATGTCAGTTATTATCGAAATACATACCAACACGGAGGAATTTCTTTAGAAGAAATGATTATTCCTTTTTTGATATTTGAACCAAGAAATTGATTTTTTAATTGATTATAAATAAAATTTGAATGGAAATTACTTTTTCATTAGATGAAATACAGCAAGTTGCCCAAAAAATACTTTCAACACCAAATTTAAAGAAAGTCATAACTTTTGATGCATTAATGGGAATTGGTAAAACAACTTTAATAAAAGCTTTAGTTAAAGAATTAGATGTGTCCGATAATAGCAGTAGTCCAACTTTCTCAATAGTTAATGAATATCGAACTACAACATTAGAACCTATTTATCATTTTGATTTATATCGATTAAACAATGAAATTGAAGGATATGATATGGGTTTAGACGAATATTTTTATTCAGGAAATTGGTGTTTTATTGAATGGCCGGAAAAAACACCAAACCTTATTCCAATTGATCACGCAAAAATTATTATGAAAGAAATTGAAAATGGTAAACGCCAATTAATTTTAATTAACTAAACCTCTTTTTTTTATTCAAAAACATTTTTTTTAATTATTGAAAAAAATAAGTAACTTGGCACAACTTAACTAAAAACTATGGCATCTTTTTCCCCTTTTTCTAAAATGCAACTAATGCCTCAAGAAGAAAAGCTTGAAATTGCAAGACATAAAAGTGAATTATTTATTGGTTTACCAAAAGAAATCTCTTACCAAGAACGTAGAATTTGTTTAACACCTGATGCTGTAAGTTCATTAGTCGATCAGGGTCATAGAGTTATGATTGAATCTGGAGCTGGGGAAAGTTCAAGTTTTACTGATTTAGATTACAGTAAAGCTGGTGCTGAAGTAACAAATGATACAAAAAAAGTATTCAGTTGTCCCATGATTCTTAAAGTTGAGCCACCAACAATTGATGAAATTGATTTAATAAATCCACAAACAATTGTTCTTTCTGCTATCCAATTAAAAACTCAAAAGAAAGCCTATTTCGAAGCTTTAGCACATAAAAGAATTACAGCATTAGCTTATGAATTCATAAAAGATGAAGATGGCTCATATCCAGCTGTAAAATCACTTTCTGAAATTGCTGGAACTGCTTCAATATTAATTGCAGCTGAATTAATGATTAATGAAAATATTGGCAAAGGACTTTTATTAGGAAATATTACAGGAGTTCCACCTACTGAAGTGGTAATTCTTGGAGCTGGAACTGTGGCTGAATTTGCAGCAAGAACAGCAATTGGTCTTGGTGCAAATGTAAAAGTGTTTGATAATTCTATTACTAAATTAAGAAGACTTCAAAACTTATTAAATCAGCGTATATTTACTTCAACTATACAAGACAAATCACTAATTAAAGCTTTACGCAGATGTGATGTTGCAATTGGTGCTATGAGAGGAAAAAACAGAACACCAATTGTTGTTACTGAGGCTATGGTAGAAAACATGAAAAGAGGTGCTGTAATCGTTGATGTGAGTATCGATTCAGGTGGGAGTTTTGAAACCTCAGAAGTTACTACCCATGAAAAACCAACTTTCATCAAGAATAACGTAATTCATTATTGTGTTCCAAATATTCCTTCTAGATATTCAAAAACAGCTTCATTATCAATAAGCAACATCATAACTCCATTCCTATTACAAATTGCAGAAGATGGTGGCTTAGAAAGTGCGATTAGATGTAACAGAGGATTAAAAAATGGAGTTTATTTCTATCATGGTTTATTAACCAACAAATCTATTGCAGATTGGTTTAATATTGAATATAGAGATATTAATTTGATTGTTTTTTAAATTCATAAAATTATATAAAACAAAAAAGCCTTGCAAATGCAAGGCTTTTTTTGTGATCGCGCCAGAAATCAATTGCACACTGATTAACAGTTAATTATAGTTAGTTCGTGTTATTATCGTGTCACCAGAGTTTTTAATTCGACTAAACGCTCTTCAATTTCATCAATAATAACAGTACTTCTTTTTTTATATTCTTCTCTTGGTTTATTTAAAAGATTTTCATCTTTTAATAAATAGTTCATATCAATTTCTGGAAAAGCATCCAATAATTTTTGAATCCATGTAATTGATAACTTTTCCGAATGCATATGTCTAGAAATTAATTGTTCTGGATAATCCATCATTCTAGCAACTTCCCTATTTGACAAGCCTTTTTTATCAAAAAACTCCTCAACTTTCTCATTAAAAGTCATATATATATAATTTAGAATTAATATAAACTAATCAAATTTGATAAACATTATCTTATAAGTTTATCAAATTTGATAAACATTTGTATATATTTGCTACATAATTACTCAAATATGTATAATTTATGTCAAATGTAGTAGAAAAAACAAAACAAAACAATATGCATTCACATATTGAAGATTCATTCAAAATAATTGATGAATTTTTACCATCTAACTATACATGTTCTGTATGTGAAAAACTAAAATCATACGATACTAGATTTTCCCCATCTGATAGAACTATACGTAATGTAAAAAACAAATATGATGGTTTTGAAAAACAAATATTAATTATCAAAGCGCTAGTCGAGGTAGCATTAGATAATAAAAAAAATATTGAAAGCTTAAAAGAATTAATTAAATCCTAAATCACTTAAAATGACACACGTAAAAACATACCCTGGTATGACAGATTCATCAACTGAATTTTTTTTAGAAAAAGATGAATTAAAAGCAATTCAAAACGGAAAGATTAAAACATTCACAGAACTACCTTTTACAACAATTGAAATCTTAAAAGAGGAAATTGGAAAAAGTATTGATGTTCAAATATCATTACATGCAATGCACCCTACTTCTGATATGAAAAGAATTGAACAATTTGCAACATGCAGATTTGGGGGTTTAGATTTCAATGCAGATATAAAAGATGGTGAAGTACAAGATGGAGAATACTGGCCATGTCCTAATCATGGTAAATGTCCGCACGAAGGAATCCTTTGCAAGTTACCAATGATTAATGAAGTTCGTTTAACAAAAACAGATGTTAAGCTAATGCAGTTATCATGCTCTGAAATGACTAATGAAGTAATAGCAGAAGAAATGAAACTTCCTTTAGGTTCATTTCACAAAGCAAAAAAATATATCCACGATACGGTTGGAGTACAAACAAAACAAGGAATAGCAAACATTTGCTTTTTACTTAACCTCATTTAGCATTGCTAGATATACGTTCTTACCCTTATGGTTTGTGTGCTTACACAAATTTTTATAAAACAACAAACTCCTTTTTCGGAAGGAGTTTTTAAAACAAAAACTATGTGCAAAATAAAAGATATCCAATCGCAAATAAATGCTCAAGAAGCTAGAATAAATCAGTTTAAATCTTCTGAATTATTTAGTGAAGAAAAGAATGTAAAAATATTAAACCAAATGCAATCTCATTTAGAGAAGTTGCAATTAGATATAGCTAAAGAAATCGAAGTTACAAACCCTGAACAAGTAAAATAACAATGAGCTACGTTAAAGACCAAGATATATTTAATGCGACTGATGGTGGTTTACAAATCATACTAGATTATTATCCAGATGCTGCAAAAGTAGTTCATAAAGCTGCTAAAACTTTTAAATTACGAACATCAGAAAAAACAGCGTCTGCATCATTAAAAAAACTACCTGAAGGTATTTGGCTAGTAACTGACTTTGGTGGTGATGCAGTTCCTAGAAATGGTATTCAAGTTTGTATGGTAGAAGAAGGCAAAACATATGGTGAAGCTTGTTCTATTCTTGGCGCAAGATATCATGTTGAAGGGGCTAAACAAGTTATCTATACTCCTACTATTACCAAAAGACCACTCAAAAAAGATGAATCAAAAGGAGATTATTCTTTTGAATATCACGAAACTATTTCAAAAGATCATTTACAATTATTAGGACCAAGAGTTAATGAAGATCATTGTACGGATTATAATTTAAAATCATGTTCTTCCTTTACTTTCTGCAAAGAAAATGAAGCAATAGTTACTACTGCAACTGAAGATTATCCAATATTTGTTTTTGACTTTGGGCACTGGCAAAAAATTTACCAACCAAATTCTTTTGAAAAGCAATTTCGTTTTCGTTATGCTGGTGATAAACCAAAAAGACATGTTTGGGGTTTAGAAGCTGTTGATAAAGAATTCCAGAAAAAAAAGAAAAAAATTGAAGAAGAGGATTACGAATATTCAATTACAGATGAAACTGAAGGGGGAAACACAAAGAAAAAAGAAAAGTTTGATCCTAGATTAGATAGAGTTTTCATAGTATCAGGTGGTTCTGATGCTTTAAATCTACGTTCTTTTGAAGAATATCCTATTTGGTTTAACTCTGAATCAGAACATTTAGAATGGGAAGATTATAAAGTTCTTAAAACAAAAGCAAAGGAAATTATATATATCGCAGATTTAGACCACACTGGAGTAAAGCAAGGTATTGAAGTAGGTTTAAAATTTCTAGATGTAAAATTATTATGGCTTCCAGAAAAATTAAAGCAGCTAAAGGACAGAAAAGGAAATCCAAAAAAAGATTTTAAAGACTATGTTCAAACATTTTATCAAGCTTCAAATAAATCATTCATCAATGGTTTTAATAAGCTTGTTGCGAACTCTTTGCCTTTACAATTTTGGACTGAACATTTTAACCCAAGTACAAAAAAAACCACTTACAATTTATCAAATACTAAATTGTATCATTTCCTCTCAAAACTAGGCTTTGGAAGATACGAAGCTGAAAATTTTAAAGATGGTTACATATACATAAAAAAAGAAGGTTCAATAGTAAGAATTCTAGAGCCTTACATGATTGAAAATTTTGTACATAAATTCCTTGAAGATAGAGGAATGGCAACTGAATTGAGAGATTATGTATATAAATCACCACAGTTAGGAGAAAAGAGTTTATCAAAATTGCCAGCATTACATATTAATTTTTCTGATGCAGACAGAGAAAATCAGTTTTGGTTCTTTAATAGAAAGGTTTGGCAGATTACCGGAACTGAAATTAAAGAATTTAAACAAGGTGAAGTTGATAAATATGTATGGGAAGATAAAGTTTTAGATTTTGAAGTAAAATTAGAAGAAGATCATTTCAAAATCAAAAAAGACGAATCTGGAAATTGGGACATTGATATCATGAACAAAGAAAATATGTTCTTGAATTATTTAATAAATACTTCAAGAGTGCATTGGAAAAAAGACTTGGAGGATTCATTTGAAGGAAGACCACAAAAAGAAATGGATGCTTATTTTGAAACTAATCATTTCAATATTGCCGGTAAAAACCTTTCAGATGATGAAGTACATGAGCAAAAGCTTCATTTGATCAATAAAATTTACAGCATTGGTTATATGCTACACAAGTATAAAAATTACAATAAACCTTGGGCTGTTTTTGCAATGGATAATAAAGTCTCTGATTTAGGAGAAAGTCATGGTGGAACTGGTAAAAGTTTGTGTTATAGTTTTCTAAATAAAATCAATAAAAGAAGGGTTTATTTAAAAGGTCGTGACCCAAAACTAACTCAAAATGATTTTATCTATCATGAAGTAACTGAAGATACTGACTACATTTTAATCGATGATGCAACACAGTATTTAAATTTTGATTTCTTCTTCTCTGAAATTACGGGATCATTAAAAGTTAATCCTAAAAATGGTTCACCATTCGAAATTGACTTTGCTAAATCTCCAAAATTTTGTTTTACATCAAACTTTGCTCTTAGAAATGTTGATCCATCAACAGCTCGTAGATTATTGATAAGTGTTTTTTCAGATTATTACCATTCAAATGATGATGATGAATACAAGCAAATTCGAAAAGTATCAGATGATTTTAATGGAAAAAATTTGTTCACTGATTTTAGTTGGGATGATTATAACATGTACTATAATTTTTGCGGTCAAGCGGTTAAGTTTTTTTTAAGCATAGAAGAAAAGATAAATCCTCCAATGGATAATGTTACCAAAAGAACATTACAAGTTGAAATGGGAGATGCTTTTCAAGGTTGGGCTGAGGCTTTCTTTAACAATACAGATGAAAACGGAAAGCTTAAGTATTTGAATGAATTTGTGATGAAAGAATTTGCCTTCGAAGAGTTTTTAAAAGCTACAAAGCAAACCAAATGGACTCAAAATAAATTTAAAAAAGCCTTAATGGCCTTATGTAAATGGAATGAAGGATGGGTTTTTAACCCAAAAGAATTACACAATTCTGGAAATAGAATTATTAAAACAATCAACAATAAATCAGAAGAAGTATTCTACATAGACACCACTAAATCTGAGCAAATTGCAAAAGTTGAAAGTCAAATAACAGAAGTACCAAAAGACGATATACCATATTAAAAAACGGAATATGTACACTAAACTAGAAATAATTGAAATATTCATGAACTGTAAAAACATAGAAGAATTTGAAGTTGTATGTGCTGCTTTCTTCTGGGATATAGATAATAATTTTATGAAAAGAAGTGATTTTTTACACAGACTTTCAAATATAATATTAGATAAACTTCAAAATTAAGAACCATGGAAACAAAGTTTTTTACAATACCAGGAAGATTACAAAAATGCGTGAAATCTGATATTATTTCGCACACAGGACAATTTACTGAAAACACTTTGTTTTTCATAAAGAACATTGGAACACTTAATTTTTACGGAACCTATAAGCTTCAGAATGTAAATACACATTTAGATTCTTATGAAGTAACAAGAAACAAAAAATATTATAAAAAAGAAGTTGAAGTATTAGTAGCAAGTAATTTGATATACAAATTAATAGCTGATGATACTAATGCAGAATTGATATTCAAAATGTATATAAGAACTGCCGATGAATTTGATTTGTTTGAAGGAGCTAATTTTCTAGCGATGAATACAATTTACTATCTAATGTCTTCTGAGAATCATCAAGGAACTTTTAAAGTTAATTCAGATTCAGATTCTAAATTAGAACAAATGAAATATAATGCTATTCAAGGACCATTTTTTATAAGTCCTTATACAAATATTGATTCTATTAAAACCAAAATTGCTGAAGGTTCGATTTTCGTTCCTTATAAAAAGCAAAAGTTTGAACAAATTGAAATACAAAAAACCGCATAATAATCACTTAAATAAAAACACAATGGCAAAAAGAAAATTTTCAAGAAAAGGAGAAACTCCTAAAGCGTATCAATGTTGCAATCAAAAATGCAAATGGGAAGGCACAGATGAAGAAAAAGTAGAAAAAGAAACTAGACGTCATGAATTAAAAGTATTCGACTTAACATGTCCAGAATGCGGAAACAATGATTTCTATGGATTACTAGAGGAACCAATAAAAACTAAAGTTAATGAAGTTTCACAAGTTTAGTAAGCTCCTATGTAAAATGGGAATACATAAAAAAAGGAAAGTAAAAAAGTCAGGTGAAGTTAATTGGTCCATTCTCACTATAGAAGTTACCGAATGTACTATTTGTCAAAAACTGTTTTAAACAGTCCAAATTTTAAAAAAATATAAATAAAAATGACACCAAAAAAAATCCTTTGCGATATCATCAACCAGAAAGGAGGTGAACGCGTAACGCACATTGATCAAATATCAATTGGTGCAAATGGCAGAGAGTTATTCGCAATATGCGAGCAATTCTCAATTAGAAGTATGCAATACTTATACAAGCGAGATCTAAGAGTATCGAGGCTCTTGTATTTCATCATTGGAGTAATTGCAACAATAGTATTCAACTTAATATTTTAATCACTTAAAAAACACAAAATGACACAAAAATTCATCCCTATTTTATTTTCAACCGAAATGGTTAACGCCATTTTAGAAGGTAGAAAAACACAAACAAGAAGAGTTGTAAAATTCGATAACTATCCCCCAAAATTAACCCATAAGCATCATTCTAAAAAGACAGTTAAAGGTTTTGAAGTTTATGATGGCAACAACGAATTAGATGGAAATCTAATATTTAGACATGGTAACGTGGGTGATATCCTTTGGGTTAGAGAATCATTTTATACTGCTAGTAATTATAATCATTGGAATCCAAGATTATTAATTAATTGTAATGTTGAAATATTTTACAAAGCTGATATTCAAAATAGCTCTATAAAACAGCCATTAAATAGAGGTAAAAAAAGGCCATCCATTCACATGCCAAAAGAAGCATGTAGAATTTTTCTAAAAGTAACAAATGTAAGAGTCGAAAGGTTAAATGATATTTCCCGAATTGACGCAATTGATGAAGGAGTTGATTTTGTTCATGGAGTTTCTACAAAGATTTATTATAATTATGAAAGTTTAGAATTTGGTTGTACTCCAAAAGAATCCTTTCTAACACTTTGGAAAAAAATAAACGGAAACGAATCCCTTAATAGTAACCCTTTCGTTTGGGTTATAGAATTTGAAAAAATTGATAAACCTCAGAACTTCATATAACATGCATGACTTAACACCAAATCAAATCAAGAAAATAGCATCAGATATTTTAGTAGAAAATGATTTTCCAATTGCCTCAAAGATTTACATGATAGTAGATGACAATCAAAGTTCTATTCTAATAAGTTTTAAAGTAAACAATGAACCAAAATCAATTAGTACTTCTTGTACTGACATTGAAGACTATAAAAACAAGTTCACAAAACAAGTAAAATTAATAGTTTAAATAAGTTTTCAGCATAATTTTAACGAAGGCTTTTAAAGCAATGTTGTAAGATTAGGAAGCTATGAACTAAGTGTCAAATTGAGAATAAAAAAAAGTAAAAATTAACAATCGGAATTATCGGAATTCCTATAAATTCCTAAAAATTCCAATAAAACCTCGTTTAAAAGCGGGGTTTTTGTGTTTTTACATCATGCTAGAACCACTGGATCCGTTGGAATCAATCTAAAATACAATGCAGATATCAAGAAATTCTCAATTTCACAGATAAGCATTCACCAGGATTCCATTATTCAGAAATTAAAAGAAGATAGTAGGCTCTACTACTTTTATTTCAAGATGAAATAAGCCTTTTCCAGCACTTACACATTACAAATATATTCTTTATCCATTCTAGCGAAAAGGTCGCGTATGTGTGCCTCATGTTTCCCCTCCTCCCTCCCCTTTCTTATAAACATATAAAAAACTGTAATTTTGTAATATACGATGGAATGTGTTGAAAATGCTATGAAAATTAATTACAATTTAAATGTAATTTTGTAATATAAATTACAAAAAAAATGTAATTAAAAGTAACCGTACAATTTTACATTTTTCTTTTCTTCCCAAATTACAAAACGGTTGTAACTTAAAAAACCTATATTTTACAGTACCTAACAAGCTATAAAAACTAAAAATTACAGAATTACACTTTTTTAATGAACTTTTTAGAAAATTACTTATCGTTTTTGATTATTTTAAACAAAAAACTTTATCAAAATAGATAAACTTTTTATATCTTCGTGAAAACATAAAATGTTATGCAACTGCTTGATAGAGTTCTTTCTAATATAAATTTATGTGGCGTTGAATTAGCTTTTCAAGGTGATGCTCTTCATTCTGTTATTGAAGGATGGCAGCCTTTCTATAATTCACAATTTGAAAATACTGATTTTCAAAAAGTATATGCCTCATTATCATCAATTGATTTTTCTGAAGAAAGTACTGAAAGCAAAGCAGGAACTTCTTATAAACAAAAAGCAGTATTTCGTTTTCCAAATTCTGATCCATATAGAGCTGATAGAATAGCATTATTAATGAATGCTAAATTTATTAAACTAAAACAAACCAACGGTTTAGATATAGTTATAGGAAGGAATGATATCAATCAGAATTCAAAACCAAAAAGAACAATTAAACAAAATCATCAGTTAGCTGAATTCACTTTTGAGAGTTCATCAATATTTGCATCTGGATATACTCCAAACTTTAATGTGTTTGGATTACCAGTTTTTATTCCATTAAATTTAATTACAACACCATGAGCAATTCTTTAGATTGGGAAGATAAAATAAATTCTCCAGAGCTAGAAGCTTGGTTTCAGCAATTCGGATTAAAATACTATTTGAATGCCGAACAAATTAATCAAATCAGAGATAGAATTAATTTTCTATTATTAAATAGTACTTCTGAATCTGATAAAATAATTGATGATAAAGGATTCGAAATTGAAAATGGAATTTTTAAAGCTAATCCTGATACTGTTTGGAATATTAACGGTCAACAATACAGTAATACATCATTAGTAGGAATTCCTATTGCTTTGGCAGCTGCAGGAATGAAAGTTTTTTATAGAATAGTATTAAATACCAGTAATACTTTCGAATTAATAGTTGGTGAAGAAAGTGATACTTCACCAGCAGTTCCGAATAAAGAAGTTGATCAGTTAGATTATACAATTGTCTTGGTAGATGAAGCTTCGATCGGAACTCCAACAGTTCCTATGGTTGGAGGAGAATATATTAAAAAAGTTTTTTCAGATACTTATGTTTTCGATGGTTCGGGAGCTTTAGTTTCAATTCCATTTTTACCAAATGGAAAATCATTTATAAAATTAACTAATCCAGGTTTAACATCAATATCGGGTTTTGATTTTACATTATTAACCTCGGGTAGTGAATATCCGCATGAAGGAAAGTTTATTTATTTGCAAAACTTAACAGGCAATCCAGTTGAGTTAAAACACAACGATATTGCTGGAATAGAGTTTCCAATTCTTCTAAAAAATGAAATATCAGTAATTATTCCAGACAAAGAAATTGTTTTTTTAAGATTTAAAAATGTAGAAGTTGAAGAGGTTTTTCGTAGCTGGGAATCACAAGACCTTCAAAACGTTATAGATAAAGGTGGTTATTGGAGCTCAGCAGATAATAACGCTTATTTAGAATTTTCGAATGAGAATTTTATTTATTCTGCCTCAGATACAGCAAACGATTTTGTTTCTTCAATATATTTAGACAAAGATGGTTTTGCTATCATATCGAGTACTGTAAAAAACACAAGTCTTGGAGTTAAATTTCGCAATTCTTCTGGAACAATTTCAGGTGGTTTTTTAAATTTAATGTCAGATGTTAAAAGTTATGCAGACGCATTATTGAGAAGAAATCGAATATTCTTTACTAGAAACGCAATTAAAATTTCCTCTAATCCTAATCAAGCAGATATTGGAGTAAACATTACAACAGACAACCTAACATCTGACATTAATATTCAGTTTGGTTTAGGTGGTGGTACAGTTGCTTATGAAGGAGCTTTAAATTTAAAACAAAACACAATAATAAACGATGCTGGCGGTGTTACAGGAAATTTACTAGAGAGAAACTCTAGTGGTATTTATGTGCCTAAAAGTTTAAAAAGTTTAAATCAAAGTAAAGTTCCTTTTGAAAAAAGTCCCATTCAACTTAGTTTAATTAGTTCGTGGGATAATTTTAACAGAGAAGATGGAGATATTGGTAATTCAGATTCTGTACACGCTTGGACTTCAATAGGCGATGGTAGTATTAAAATAGTTTCAAATACTATCAAAAAAATTGGTGGAGCAAACGTCTTTCCACAATTAGGGTATTTATCAACATTTAATAATTCAGATTCAAAAGAAATAGAAATAATTTCATCTTGCTTGACTAGCGATTTTCAAGGAGCACTTTATTTTAAAGATATTAATAACTATATATACGCTGGATTTAATCAAAACACATTTCAGATAAAAATAAAAATAGCAAGTGCTGAAAGTATTTTTTACAGTGCATCATTACCTATATCTAACAGATATAGAGGAATAAAATTAAAAACAATTTTCTCATTGTATAGAAATAGTACTGATACAAAATTAATTGCAAATATTCAAATACCGTCATTATCGATTAATCAAACGATTGACATGAGTGTTTATTTTGCTGTTTTTGACACCTTTGCACCTGGAGTTGTACTTGAAGGCATTTATGGAGGAGCTATCTATAGTTTTAGTCATAAAAAATTATCTTTATAATAATAAAAAAAATGAAAAAAAAAGTAAACAAAATAGAAATAGATGGGGTTTTTCAAGCGGATTTATCAAATTATCCATTAGATAAATGGAATGTTTTAACCACCATTTTACAAGGAGAAGAATATTTAATTGAATTGGAGTATATCGGTATTGTTCCTTATGAGATTTCTCAAATAAATTTAAGAAAACAGCTTATTTTAAATAATATTTCAATTAAATCAATTGATGCTTTAATTCAAACTCTACCAAATCCTGATAGAGAATTAATTTACACAATGTGGGAGTATGCTGTTGTTTTCGATAGAGATAGTGAAGAATTGAACCAAATGGCACAAATGCTTGGAGTTACTTCTGAGAAGTTAGATGAACTTTTTATTAATGGAAATAAATTATAATAATGGGGTTATTATTATTTTTAATCGCAACAATTCTTTGGTTACCATTAACCTTTTTAAATTGGGTTGCTGTTGCTTATAAATTTGGTTTATCAAACAAATACTTTCTTGAAACAGCTATTGATATTGATCGCTTTGGAAACAGAAACTTTAGAACATTATTAAATATAACATTTTATCTTGATGGATTTCATTTCGATATTATGTGTGAACAAGAAATCATTTCAGATAAAATAGTAACACCATCATCACCATCACATAAATTTGGTGGTAATTAAAAACGATAAAAAATTATGTAACACATAAAATTACCCGGTTAATTGGCGGTTTTTATTACTCAAAAACAATTTAATATTCCTTCTTAATGCAAGAATTAGTTCATACAAATATTAGACCTCACTTAGTTTCTTTCTTTATGAAAGAATTCAACGGAATAGAAGCTTCATATGAGGGAAGAAAAGTTATGTATGTACGTTTTTTACCGTCATCTTCTATTGCAAAATATTTGTATGAACTAATTAATTATAAAAGAAAGAGAGATAAGCAAGATCAGTTTTTGTTATTTCTATCCTTAGAAAAAAAGAAAACCTTTCAATATTCCGGACTTCTTTATATTGATCAAGAAGGTGTAAAATCTCCTTTGTTATTAGAAACAAAAAAAGCAAAGCATTTTAATGATTTGTTAGAAGACATGTTCAGAGTTTCCTTTGTCTTTTTTATCAATGGTTCTGTTCGTTCTGGCTTAGAAGTTAGAGACGCCATAAATTCATTTATTGATGATTATGAATTATTAGATTGTGGTTTCGACAATGAAACATTAAGAGGTCTTTATTACCGTCAAAAAAAAACTAAAATTTTATCAAGATTTCAGGTTCAATCTTCGAACCAGGTTTTAAATTATGCTTCAAACCATGTCACACACTAGGATATAATATTGCTTTACTTTCGAGCTATATTAAAGACCTACATAATGAAAGATAATTTTAATTCAGAATTTGTTAATCAAATATTCATTTTTTTAGCTTCAATTTCTACGACATTTTATGCTTTATTTTCTACAGAGCATAAGGAATCAATTAAACGAACAATCCTAATAGGTAAAATACTTGGTTCTGTCATAGTTGCATTTTTTTTAATGCCAGCTGTAATGGAATATTTTAACCTATCTATTAAAATGACTCTTCTAGCTACTGTAATAGTTGCGTATGGATTAGAGGAATTTTTAAAAACAGCGGTTAGAAAATTAACCAAAACAATTGATAAAGATGGAAAAGATGATACTGATAATTAATTGGATAGTTTTTGGGTGTTTGTTTTTTGCTTTTTTTATTAAAACAACAGACCAAAAAGAGCGTAGTATTTGCAGAAAATCTGCCTATATAATATTAACATTTTTCTCACTTTTTATGAGTGTTTCATTTTTCAAACATGCTTTTATTTATAACGATGAAAAGAATGTTTTAGATATTAATGCAATCGAAACAATTTTCAATGTTTTGATATTATTTCTAATGATAACAAAGGTTAAAGAAGATAAAATTTTCAACAAATTAAAAAAGAAGAAATAATGGTAGAAAGAATAAAAGTTTCAAAACACTTTCATTTAGACGAGTTTGTAGATCCTTTTACATACTTCACAGAAAACGATAGAGGTATTTCAAAAATAGACAATAGCCTCTTTAAAATAGCAGATTTAATGCGTGAAAAACTTGGAAAACCATTAAGAATTAATAATTGGTGGGCTTTTTATGCAGCTAATTCCGAAAAGTCTAATGAGTGGTTAATAAAAAAAATAGAAGCTTCATATTATTCAAAATGGAGTGGTTTCCGTTCAATTAAATGTAGAATTGGAGCTAAACTTTCAGCTCATAAACTTGGTAGAGCAATTGACCCAAAAGGCGATGAAGAAGCAATGTTCAAAATTGTAAAAGACAATATCAAGGAATTTTACAATTTAGGGTTAAGAAGACTTGAAGATCCATCAATAACAAAAGGTTGGTTACACATGGATATTCATACATTAAATGTTCAACCTAATACGATTAGAGTTGTTGATTTAAAAAAATGCACACAAACTTTAAAAGTAGCTTAGTATGATCTCATTAAATAACATTCGTCAAATAGGATTTATGCTTTTAATAATTGTGGTTGTTTGGTTCTATAAAGATTACAGCTATCAAGTTGCAGAAAATAAAAGACAATCAGAAAATGCAGTTCAATTAAGAAAGGCTGATAGTTTAAGATTTACAACTCAGTCATTGTCTTCAGATGAAATTAAAGATTATTTAGAATATGATAATCCAGGACTAAATAAAAAGCTTGAGGAAAATAATATAAAATTAAATAGAATTCAATCTATAGTTTCTCAAACTTTAAACTATAGAGATACTGATAAAAACGAAATTGATGTTTCTAAATTATTAGAATCAATCAATAAAAAAATTCCAGCCAAAACTCTTTTTGTTGACAGTACAAAATGCCAAACAAATAAAGGATTTGTAGAATACAAAAACGATTCTTTAAAGGTTGTATTCACCGAAAAAACATTTAATAATAAATCTGATGCTGTTGCGTATTGGGAGCGTAGAGAATGGAAATTTCTAGGTTTAAAAACAACATTTTTAGGAAAGAAACAATTTACAGCCAAAGTTTTTGATGAATGTGGAGAAAGTAAATTTATGAAAATTCAAAAAAAGGAATAATGAAACAAGAATTATTAAAACTCCAATTAAAAAGAGCTTCCATGTTTGAAAACATAGAAAGTCTTTCCTCAGTTTCAGATTCAGCATATAAAGACTTTGGAAAAGTTTGTGCTGACATCATGATTTTAAAAAAGAAAATAAATAGAGAAATTAAAAACATTTTCCAATAATAAGTAAAAACCATGTCACACAGTCTTTAACTGTAAAACGTGAAATTCGTAAAAAATAAGTTATGAAAGTAAATCCTTTATTAAATGAAATTTCTCGCGGACTATGGGCCATGAGTTTTGATGGTTTGCAACACTGGGGAATTATTGCTCATAAAATTATGAGTGGTGAAGCTATTGCATTGCCACAAAGTAATGAAGTAAAATCTCTAATATCATATTTTGACGAAAACATCAATGGCATAAAAGCCGACCAAGATGGTAATATGGCTATTCCAAAAGGTTCTATTGCAGTTGTAGATATGATTGGAGCAATTATAAAATATGGTGATTGGTGTACTTATGGTGCTGATGAAATTGTAAAAGTTTTAAAAGCAGCTGATAAAAATCCAAACATTGCGGCTATAGTTTTAAATATTGATGGCCCAGGTGGTTCTGTTTCGGCAATTGCTCCATTTGTAGAATTTGGAAAAATGAAAACAAAGCCAGTTATCGGATTGTATGACCAATGTTGTTCCGCTCACTTATATGCAATGTATTCATGTTGCGATCATATAATGGCTAGTAATGATATTTCGGCTACTATTGGTTCTGTTGGAGTTGTATTGTCTTTTAAAGATAATCAAAAATATCTTGAAACATTAGGATATACTTTTCATGATATTTATCCAAAAGAATCAGAAACAAAAAATCAAGCTTTTATGTTAGCCTTGGATGGAAAATACGATATGATTAAAGATGAAATGCTTTCTCCTTTAGCAATCAATTTTCAAAATGCGGTTAAAAAAGCTAGACCAAATTTAGATTTAAGAGAACCTGGAGTAATAACAGGAAAAACATTTTATACTGATAAAGCTATCGGAATTGGATTGGCTGACAGTATGGGAAGTTTAGAAGATGCCATTAATTTGGCTTTAGTGTTGAGTGAAATGAAATCACTATATAAATCAAATGTTTAATTTAAAATTTTAAAAGATGAAATGGAAATTTTTGGCTAAAACAGCCACATTCCTAATGGCCTTGCTAAACATATCGGAGATTCCGGTAAATGCCGAAAACAATGTGGTTGATTTTACAGCAGAACAAGACGAAAAGTTAAAAGCTCACTTAGGTGATGTTAAACTTGAAGATCTAAAAAAAGCCTTTAACAATGAGTTAATAGCTATGAAGGACAACGAACAAATGGATTTAAAAGCAATTCAAGATGAGATTGATGCTTTAGTAAAAGAATCTAATTTGTCCGCTGAAGAAATTGCAAAAATTGCAAAAAACGAAAAAGGCGAAACAGGAATGTTAGAAACTCTTCAAGCAATTAAGGCTGACCAACAAAAAACTAATGAAATGGTCAAAAAACTAATTGCTGAAGATATTGGAGATTCTCCAGAAGCGATTATTAAAAATGAATTTAACAAATCAATGAAACATTCAGAAACACATTTACATGCGTCTGGTAAAGATTGGGATGCTTTTGACAAAAGACCTTGGAACGCACGTTTAAGAGACGGAGGTGTAAAAGCTACAGACTTTATGACTGATTCTAAAATCCCTTTACTTCAAGATGATTTAGAGCATTTTGTTCGTGAAAATCCTACCCAATTAGATTCATTATTTAACGACTTTGAAGATTTACCAAAACAATGGTCACGCACTACAGGTGTTCTAGATAGAATTGCAAATGGTGCTTTCTTGGCTGCTGAAATTGTTCAAGGGCGTAAAAAAGGATGGTCTCCAAAAAACAAATTCAAAATTGCTGCAGAACAACGTCAAGTTTTTAGAAAGAAAATTGATATAACGTTTGAAGGGTATGAATTACAAGAAATTGAAAATACTTGGATTAGAAATTATAACCGTGAAGGTTCTTCTCCATTTAAAACTACTTTCATTGGGTATTTATTAGGTGAATTAGTAAAACGTCAAAAATTAGACGACAGAGTAGCTCAAATCAATGGTATTTTTGTGGAGTCTCCAGAAGGTGATGGTAATCCAGGTGCAAATGTAAATTCGCAAAATGGTTTACGTTATTTATGGTGGTATCATAGATTTGTAACTGAAAAATACAAACCTTTCTCAGTTTCATATGGATTGCCAACTAAAGCAAATATTGTTGATTATATCCGTGAGATGATTGAATCTATTCCTGAAGAAGATAGAAATCAACAAGGAATGGAGATACAAATGTCAACACAATTAGAAGCTTGGTATCGTGAGCGTGCTGGTAAAGAATATCAATTACAGTATAATACTGATCAAGGAATGATGCAATACACAAAAAATCATCCAATTGATTACCCAAACTTTATTTTTCAACCGTTAAAAGACCAAACTAAATCTTTATTCATTGGAATTACAAAATCTTCAAATGTTGATATATTAGATTATAACGCAAACGAAAAAAGTAAGTTCGTTACTCAGCAAGATAAAAGAGATACAAACATATTTGCTGATTACCGTTTAGGAATTGGTTTTAAATATGTAGGTGTTAAATTAGCTGAAGGTGATCCAGCGGAATTTGAAAGACAAATGATATGGTCTAATGATGCTCCTATTTTTGATAAGTCTATAACAGCTCCATTGTTTGATGATGAAACTGGTATTATTAAATTGACATTTAATAACATGACAGTTGATAAAACATTCAACACTGATATTACTTCTATAGAAGGAGCTGTTCCAGGGATGGTTATTAAAATTACAGGTAACACAGGATTAGCATCTGCAAAAGCTGTTAAAAAAAATACTAAGATTGTTATTGGTTCTGATTTTGCTTTAAATAATGGTGGTACACTAACGTTATTAGTAAAAGAAGATGGAACATTTATGCAAGTTTCAAGAACAACTGAACCAGCTGGACCAATTACAAATAATGTTAATTATGATACTGCTGTAATTGATGCAAACGAAGGAAATGTATTTACTTATTCAGGTGATGCAGATTTAGCAGTTACATCAATCATAAATGGTGTTGAAGGAAAAACTATCAAAATCTATGGAACTGATTTAGTAGACATAGAAGTTACAATGGTAACTGGTGAAGGAATTTCTTTAACTGCTGCTTTAAGTTTAGGAACAGCTGCTGATTATATCGAATTGATGTTGGTAGATGGTGTTTGGGTAGAAATCAAAAGAGTTGTAGCCTAATTATTAACTAATAAAAAAAAATAGAAAATGTATACATTTCCAAATTTAGCAAAACAGAGCGGGATTAGTCCTGGCTCTGGTGCTCCAAAAGGAGATACAATTATAATGATTGTAGAAGATATTGCAGTTTTTCCTCCAAGTGATCCAAACGGAGTAAAAATGATAGGTAATTTTTTAATGAAATCAGGTAAATACCCTATTACTGTTTACGGAACAAAATCTAAAACAGAAGCTCCTTATGAAAGTGATGGTGATGAAGACTCCATAAATATTTCTCAGAAATATATGATGCAACATCCTGGTAATGGTTTAGCTGTTAAAGAGCTTACCCAAAATTTACTTGGCAAAAATGTAATTATATTACATAGAGCTTGTCAAGAAGATTTTTATGAAGTAATGGGAACTCCTTGTGCTCCATTACAATTAAAGCCTTCTAAAACGGACAATAACGATGGAAGGTTCCATACGTTTAACTTTGAAGCTTTTGCGAAAACAAGTTTAGTACCTAAACATTATGAAGGCGATGTAGTATTAGCTCATCCTTTTATTGTAACCGATATTTCGGCAGTGCCTATAAATATTAATAATGGATATAATTATAAGTTGCCTGCTTTATCAACCTCGGTTCCAATAGAATTTGATTTTACAGGAATGTATCAAAAACAAACTATCACATTAATTGGTCAAGGTGGTAGTGATCCAGCAACATTAGATTCTGGACCTTCTAATCTTGTTACTGTAGTTTTATTAAATGGAACTACTTGGACAGCCTTAGAAAATGCTGTTATCAATTTTATGGTTGTTAACGCAGGAACAACAGCCTATTTTATTGAATTATCTCGTAGTTAAATAGTTTTTTGTTTAATGTTAAGAAGCCTCTGTTAATCAGAGGCTTTTTTTATGTGTACACCATGTCACACGAAAAAAAAAAGGTAATTACCATCTTTGAAATAAATAAACTAAGTAATAGTTATGTCACAAAATATTAAAGCAGCAGTCATATTATTTTTGGTGAGTTTACCAAAAAGTAAATATGAGCAATTCAATAAAGCTTTGGGGCTTTACAAAAAATTGCCAAACAAAGAAGATTTTCAATTGCAAAAATTAAATAGAGTTGGTTTTTCTGATTCTAATTTAGAGTTTCTTTTATATGATTTGAAAAAACTTTGTGCGATTACTGATATTGATTTAGTAAAAGCAAAACCACAAGCTTCTCCAAAAATGAAAGTTGTTGGTGATGATGAGCCTCAAGTAATTCCTCAATTCATTTTAGATATGAATCAAGATCAATTAAGAGAATGGGCTAAAAATAGTCAAGTCGAAAATCGTGTTGCTGGATTAGAGGAAATTATTGAAATTGTTTTAAAAGATGAATCTTTTGAATTAATTATTAGAGGTGAAATTACTGAAATTTTAATGGAAGAATTAACTACTATTTTAAATTCTCCAGAGCATCAAGAATATTTAAAAGGTTTAGAAACTGAAAACACAACAAAATCAAAACATCAACCACTAAGAGAAGAATATCCTTTCTTAAACGATAAAAATTGTCCTGATATACTTCATACAGTTGTAGGTCGAAAAGTTGCTGCATTCAAAAGATATGAAGAGAATCACGCAAAACTACAGCAAGTACTAGATAAGACTTTAGAACTTCCGAAAGTTGAAGAAGATGAATTGGCAAAATTAGTAGAAGAAGACTACAATGAAAATTTAGCTCTTCACAAAGAATTGCAATACTACAAAGAAAATGGAAAATTATTAGGTGAGCATCCTTTATTTGCACAAACAATTATTACTAGAGAGGTTGAAAATATGACAAAAGACGAATGTCTAAAATTCATTAATTCATCTAGTAAATATTTTCATGATCAAACTAAAAAAATTGAAAAAGCATCTGGTGATGAAACTAAAATTTTAAACGTTAATCGTTTAATTTTAAATCGTGAATTCAAACTAAATCTAGTTAAACAAAAATTAGGAGTGAGTGAATAAACTATTTGATTATAAAAACTTAAAAAAGGAAAAGGAAGAAAAACCATCAGAGCTCTGGACCAGTAAATATGTTGCAAATCATTTTCAAAAGATTAGTTCTTTAGATCAAGATTTAAACAGACTGCCAAGTGTTGATGAGTTTTTCTTTTTACAAAGTGATAAGGCTTTTAATGCTTTTACTTTTATTCCTATGATTGCACGAATGTTTCCTATTAAGGAATTACATGCTTGCACCTACTCTATTTCACGCAGAGTTATTGATGCTTTGGTAGAAATGCACGACAAAGGAATGATTGAGCAAATAACAATAATGATTTCCGATAGTATGATTAAACGAAATCCTACTACAATAGAACATTTAAAAGCATTATGTAGCTCAAGAGGAAATATAAAAGCAGTTTATGCCTGGTCACATGCAAAAGTGTGTATTATGAAAACAGCAGATTTTCATTTTGTCGTTGAAGGTTCTGGAAACTGGAGCGAAAATGCACACTATGAACAATACCTTTTTGCAAATAGTAAGGGATTGTATGATTTTAGAAAAGAACTTTTTACAAATGCTAATTTGAAAACTTATTAATGAACTACTTACCTCTAAAATTTTCTGAAGAAGAATACACAAACATTCACGATTTAGCGGCTGTTAATTATAGCCTTCTACAAATTGCATTGTATTTAGATGTAGATAAAAAAGCGTTCGTAGAAATCTGGAATAATAAAGAATCAGAAGTTCGACAATCTTATGAGAGAGGAAAATTAGTAAGTCAATTCAATATTATGAATAAGCAAAAAGAATTGGCAGAAAGTGGCAATATTACTGCAGCACAAATTTTCCTAAAAGAAAGCAAAGAAATTGAAATTATAAATACAAGAAACAAATGCCTTTTTGGAGATGAAAATTGAAGATATAACATTACAAGACATTTATGATTTCATGGAACATGGTTCTTTGGAAAATGCTCCTCCTGGTATTGCAGAATACTTGGAGCTATTGGACAAAGTTCGTGGTATGCTTATGCGAATAGATCAGTTTGCAAACGATGAATCAATCATCAAGCATTTAATGCTAGTAGATGGGCTATCCAGATACAAAGCAAAAAATATAATTGCTGAAGCTCGCGAATATTTTTATAAAGATGCTGTAGTTTCTAAAATGGCTTGGAGAAACATTTATGCTGAAAAACTAGACAAAGTAATTCACTTTGCTATGTTGAATATGAAAGATATAAATGATGCCGCTAAAATATCAAAAATGATTCTTGATATCATTTCTGTGAGAGGTGTTAACGAACCAGATGAAGAAAAACTTCCTGAAGAATTATTTAGAAGACCGGTTAAACTATACAGTTTAGATGCCTCAATTTTTGAATTTGGTACTGTAGATAGACAAAAATTAGGAAAAATGATTGATCTATTACCCGAACTTACAGAAAAAGAAAAAAATAGAATTAAACAAGAAGCCTTAGTTCCAGGTTATGAATTAAAAATATTTCAAGATGAGTCGGAAAACCCACGTAAAGGCTGATGACATAAATATAGAATCTATTTATGCCAATTGGTTTACGATTTTAGTAGATTTAATTCAGCCAAAAGATTTTTACGGAATTGCTGGTCGTGCAACTGCCAAAACATCAGAAATAATTGCAAAGCGATCTATTAATGTTGTAGAAGATATGCCACGCAGTCGTAGTGTATTTGTTTCTGATACGTATGTAAATGCAATGCGTAATGTAGTTCCAACACTCATTGAGGGTTGGAACCGTGAAGGATGGAAAGAAGGAATTCATTATGTAACAGACAAAAGACCTCCAAATCATTTTAAATTAAATTACAAGCCAGTCGAAAGTTTCAAACATACCATATCTATTTACAATGGATGTATGTTTAGTCTTGGAAGTTTAGATCAACCTTCAGGTTTGGCTGGAGATTCATTTCAACATATTTTTGGGGATGAAGCTCGTTTGTTAAAATTTCAAAAACTTAAAAAACTTAATCCAGCAATTCGTGGAGAATATGCACAGTTTGGCCATTCTGTTTTTTATAGAGGTCGAACTTTTACAACCGATATGCCTAATATTTTAGATGGTGATGAAGATTGGATAATGCAGCATGAAAAAGACATGGACTTAGACCAGGTGAAATTGGCTTTGAATTGTGCCCTGGTGTTAAATGAAATTAACCTTGAATTGTATAACTCACAAAAAGACAATGATAAAATCAAGGTTGAGCAATTAAGACGAAATTTAGCTAGATGGCGAGAGCGTTGGATAAGAGCTCGTAAAGATTTGACGTTTTTTTATGTTGTTTCTTCTTTTGTAAATGTGGATGTTTTAACGCAAGGATTTTTTAAAGACAGTTTAAAAGCTCTTGGAATCGAAGAATTTAAAAGTGCTATTTTGTCCTTTAAAGTCAATTTAACAAAAGGTGAAAAATTTTATGGCAATCTTGGAGAGCATCATTTTTTTGAAGATGGAACTATCAATTCTTATTACGATAAATTTGGAATTTTAGATACCATTGAAGAAAGCTCACTAGCTTTAAGATATATTGATCATAATCAAGAATTAGAAGCGGGTGTAGATTTTGGAGGAATGTGCAGTATGGTTACAGCACAACCTAGAGGAGAATATTTATATTTATTAAAAGAATTTCATACGCTTGCTCCAGAGAATGAAATACAATTGGGAAAACAGTATAGAGAATACTATAAATATCATAAATTAAAAAAACTAAAATTGTATTATGACCGTTCGGGAAATCAAAACGCAAATACCAAACGAGATTGGGCTTCTGCGCTAAAAAAAGCAATTGAGTATGATGAATTTGGAAACTCTACCGGTTGGTATGTTGAATTAATGAGCGTTGGCCAAGGAACAATTTTGCAAGAAGATGAGTATAATTTTGTTAAAGGAATGATGGGCGAAACTGTGAAAGGTTTACCAAAATTAAAAATTGACAAATTCAATTGTAAAAGTGTAAAAAGTTCTATTGAGTTGACAAAAATTGACAATCGAAGAGATAGAACTGGAGCATCAAAAATATATAAAGACAAATCTTCTGAAAAATTAGCTATGCATTTGCGACCAATGTATTCTACCAATTATTCAGATGCTTTCAAATATTTAGTAATGCGACCAACATGGACCAAGTTTGTAACTTCTGAAGGAGAATTTAATATGAGTGATCCTACAGTTATTTAGAAAAATTAAATATTTATTAGTATCTACCCATTAGAAAAATAATGAGTCTGTAAGAAAATTATAATAATAAAAGTATATATTTGCTCTAAGTATTAAAAATAAAAACGAATTTTGTTCGTTTAATCATACTCTAATAATATACTGAATATTAATAAAATAACTGAATCTGTTTTTACAGTTTCGTATATATTTAAGTTATGCAACATTTAAAAAAAACCAATGAATCCAATTGAAGTTGAATTAGGTGAACAAGTACGACAGGATTACAAAGCTGTTAAATATTTCCAGTTTGGGAATGAATCTAGTGCACCTTTCATTTTGACTTCTGACCCATTTAGTTATTTACAAGCTTGGCTTGACGAGAAAATAAATGGAATAAAAAGAGATAGAGCAAAGCAAAGAAAACTGTTTATTAAAGCTAAATATTTCGCAGAATTAGCTGAAGAGTTTCATAATTCATCGAATTACGCTAGAATGCCTTCAAAAGGCACATTAATCTATTATTCTTTTATCAATTTAGTCAAAACTTACTTACTTGTTAATGGTTATGACCTTGAAACACAAATGGAGCATCACGGTCTGTCTTTACCATCAGACAAGAAAATAAACCTCAAACTGACTCCAATTGGAGATACAGGAATCTCAATATTTCACGAATTTGCTAAAACAATTGGCATTGAAATAAATAATAGCGAAGGTCTAGAGTTGAGACTTGAGGATATTTTAAGAGAGCTTATTGAGGTTCACGAAATTGGATATGCTTTAAAACTTTTCCCAGAAACAAAAAGAAAACACTTACCTGTTGAAGTAATTATTAGAACTAACACAAACCGAAAAAAAATATTTTATACGTTATCTTATGAAAAAAAATTTGATAAAATAATGAAAACCGATAAACTCTTAAAAGGGGTTTTTAAGGATAAATTAATACCTATAGAATGTGATTCTGATAGTGGTAAAAAGTATTTTAAATCTAAACTGTGTTTTAATTATACGAACACTTCAGTTAAAAGTCTTAAAATGGCTTATGAAAGAATTTGTAAAGACATTGAACCTTTGAGAATTAATCCAATGATTACAAGAATGGGATATCGAAATTATCTGAATTTGGAACCTAGCAGGTTGCATAGACTTTCAGCTACTTTAGCCTTTGCTTACTACATTGGTACAGTTGCGAGATATCGACCTACACTTAATAACGAAATTTTGAAAGGAAAATACCAAGCTTTAATTCAGGAAGCAGTAAATTCTTGTCCAAATCAATTTTTTTATTTGATGGTAAGTCATATAACGAAACAAATTTGTGCAATACCAATGTCAAAAATAGAATAGAAAACGTTGCATAACAGCGGTTATAAGAAATAGCGGCTTCAGTGCTAAATCAATGGTAAGTCCTTTTAACAAAAGTCAGTGCCAAAACCAAAGTGAAGTGCTTTTTAATCCGCTACTTCTCATACACCCAAAACATTAGTAGCAACCTTAAGAAAACCTATAAAAAACACAAAATGGAAAGAGAACAAATTGTTTTGTCTTCAACTAATATTGATAAACACGGAATGGTAATGACAAAAGAAAGTCTAGTAAAATCTCTAGACGCTCTTAATTCTGACCGAAATGTAAGATTAGGGTTGGAACATAATATGTCATTTCCTCCACTTGGAAGAATAACAGATGCTGAAGTAATTGAAGGAAAGGATGGAGCACATTATCTAGTTGCATATAAAGAATTTTTAAACATAAGACAAGAAACTATACTTGAAGACGGTAGCATTCTTTACAAAGAATATTTTGAAAATAATCCAAAACCTTTTGTAGAATCAAAACCGAAACCAAACGATGTAATTGAAATTAATACAGATCCTGTAAATTTTGATGGCATTGAAGCTTATGAAGAATTCATACAGAATCTTAAAATAGAATCTGGGGAAGAATTTTCTAGTATAATGCTTATTCGAAAATCTCATATTCCAGATCCAGAACTCGTTATTAAAATTACTTCTATAATTGCTACTTCCATGGGGATTATTGCTAGTAAGATTCCGGAAAAAATTGGTGAAGCCATTGGTGAAGATATTG
Organism: uncultured Flavobacterium sp.; assembly: GCF_963975005.1. Taxonomy (GTDB): domain Bacteria; phylum Bacteroidota; class Bacteroidia; order Flavobacteriales; family Flavobacteriaceae; genus Flavobacterium. The sequence continues at coordinate 8,297 of NZ_CAXBFR010000018.1, read as the reverse complement.
CAAAGTTTTATAAACTATTACGAGTTAGTGTGATGAACATGGTTAAAAAAGCTATACCGAAGTTGCGACCTATAACATTCATTATGGAAATTCATGATGAGGAAATTTTTATAGAGCTTTTGGTTGTTTCTAACAATCCTGATGAAGTTATAAACTCATTCAGTCCTGAAAAGCTTACAACAATCAAAACGAAAATTGAAACTTCCAAAAATATGTTTGATGCCGAAAAAATTCAATTTACTTTAGACGAATCCAAAGAATGGGTACTAAATTATATGCTTACCAAAGACGGCTCCGTAATTGGAACAAAAAAAGCTTTCGACAGACGAGATTTAGTCTTCAAAGAATTAGTAAATAAATTGATTGAAAAGAATAATTTTGATGATAAACGCAACTCCTAACCACCATTTTGAGATGTCTGGAATTTAGTTTAATTAACGATTCGCATCAAGTTTTCGCTACATTCGTTAAAAATCAAGTCCCAATTATGAAAGATAAAAAAATTGTCTACTTAACTATCGCTCTTTTGCTAGTTTGTTTTATATCAGTATGGTTATTTACAAGAAAAGCATTTAGTACAAATCTCGACCTGACACAGACAGGACAAATTGGTGACACAATTGGCGGAATCACAGCACCTCTAATAAATATTTTAGGAGCCATTTTAGTTTACTTATCTTTTAAGGAGCAGTTCAAAGCCAACCAGATACAAGCAAAAGCACTAAACAATGAAATAAAGCAAAATAGATTAAAGTCTAATGCAGAAATTTTACATAATTTATATAATGAATGTAAAGAAGATTTTTTTATGATAGAATATAATGGTTTGAAAGGTACAGAAGCGCTAAAACAAATGGTTCTCAATGGAGATCTACTTTCTACAGACGAATATTTAGATAATTATTTAGCGATCCTATACAGAATCGTTGCAATAAATGATAAACTTCATTACGATGAGTTAGATATTAGGGACAAAACTTATATTTCAAATATGTTAAATCTCTTTTACTTATCGAAAATAAAAAAGAATTTTGAAGTTATATGTATTGTGGCTCTAAAAGAAAAACGGCCAGTATATGCACACTTAAAAGAAGTTAAAGAAAACTTTGACAAATATTTTACTGATTATTAAAACTACCGCTAAACGCAGTTTACCAATATGGCGGATTTAGGCTTAATTTGAAGTTAGTTTTGTGTATGCAAAGTTTAATGTTAATCCCATCACCTACTCATATACCAAAAGCTGTTTTCATCCAATAAAAAATAAAAAATAATTACTAATTAAAACTATGGCACAATCAATAGAACCAAACATTGCAGATTTAGCAAATGGCTGGCTTAAATCATATAAATTACCTTATAAATTAGAGCAAGAATCTGTAAATACAGAAATAGACAAAGCACTATCTGACTATTTTACTAAAAATGGTGGTACGGGTGCTAACCGCCCAGATGCAAAAATACTTTTGCAAGACAAAAACCAAAACTATTATCCTATTCTTATTGAGTATAAAGGATATAAAGGTAGTTTGGTTAAACTTGATGCTAATCATCGGGTAGAAAATAAAACCGCAAAAAGCGAACCTCACTTTAAAAACATCAATTCGTTTGCAGTAAACGGAGCGGTGCATTATGCCAATGCTCTATTACATCATACTAGCTTTACCGATATTATAGCTATAGGTATGACTGGCTACAAAGACGAAAGAGAAAACATTCAACACCAAATTGGGGTGTATTATGTGTCTAAAAACAACCTTGGTGCTGGGCAAAAAGTAGATGATTATTCTGATTTTTCTTTTCTTAAAAATGAAAATTTTGATGCTTTTATTGAGAAAGTAAAAAATTTAAGCTTACCGCAAGAAGAATTAGATCGTATAAAAGAAGAAAAAGAAAGAGATATTGATATTAGTTTAAGAAAACTAAATCATGATATCTATGAAAATGAAAAAGGATTAGGCGAAAACGACCGTGTCTATCTTGTGGCTGCTTCTATTATAGCAACACTTGGTATACCTGGTAAAGTGCCTGTTCTTGATAAATCTGATTTAAAATCGCAAACATTTATTGGTGGTCGTGATGGTGATATCATAATTAATAGAATTAAAGCTTTTTTAGATGAAAAAAAGTTACCACTAGAAAAGAAAGAACTTATCATAAGAACTTTATCCAACACGCTTTTAACCGAAAACATCAACAAGGTTGATGATAAAGGAGAAAGCCAACTAAAAAGAGTGTTTACTAAAATTGTTGATGATTTAGGTATCTATTATAAAATTGGTTTAACAACAGATTTTACAGGAAAATTGTTCAACGAAATGTATGGTTGGCTGGGCTTTAGTCAAGACAAGCTAAACGATGTTGTGTTAACACCCGCTTATGTGGCTTCATTATTAGTAAAACTAGCGCGAGTAAACAAAGATTCTTTTGTATGGGATTTTGCAACGGGTTCTGCAGGTTTACTCGTTGCCGCTATGAACGAAATGCTCATTGATGCCAAAAACACCATAACCTCGCCTGAAGAATTAACCCAAAAAGAAATAAAAATAAAAGCCGAACAATTGCTTGGTTTAGAGTTGCTTTCTAGTGTTTATATGTTAGCGATACTCAATATGATTTTAATGGGAGATGGTAGCTCTAATATATTGAATAAAGACTCGATGCTCGATTTTGATGGAAATTATGGTTTTGGGGCTACCAACAGTAAATTTCCTGCTGATGCTTTTGTGTTAAATCCTCCGTATTCTGCGAATGGTAACGGTATGAACTTTGTAGAACGTGCCTTGAGCATGATGCACAAAGGCTATGCAGCTATCATTATACAAAACTCGGCAGGTAGTGGAAAAGCCAAAGACTATTGCAAACGAATTTTAGAAAAACATACGCTTATAGCAAGTATCAAAATGCCTATAGATATTTTTATAGGAAAAAGCAGTGTACAAACTAATATATATGTGTTTAAGGTGTACGAAAAACACCATCCAGACGAAAGGGTAAAGTTTATCGATTTTTCTAATGATGGTTATACCAGAACCAATCGCAAAAAATCTACTAATAACCTAAAAGACACCAACCAAGCCAAAGAACGCTACGAAGAGGTAATAAACCTCGTGCGTTTTGGAAAAAGCAAACTATCTGTTTTTACCGAAAAAGAGTATCACGAAGATACCATAGACCCAACAAACGGAGCCGACTGGAATAAAGCGGCACCCATAGACACCAAACCCACAATAAAAGATTTTAAAAAAACCATAAGCGATTATTTGGCTTGGGAATTTGAAACAATCTTAAAACAAGAAAAGGATAGTTTGGGAAAGTAGATACCCTACTTAATGAAAAATTACAAAAAGTTAAGTGGGGTGAATTTAGAATTGGGGATTTATTTATGGTTAATCGTGGATTGTCGATGTATGTAGTTGATAAAGAGTCTTTTGTTTATGTAACTAAAAGCAACGCAAATGCTATACCGCTAGTACAGCAAATGAATCATAGCAATGGCATTAGCGCTTATATTGACAAAAGCAAATTACCCGCTAAATTTAAGAATAAAGTTGAAAAAGCGGGTAAAATATCTATTAATCCAGATCAACCTTTATGTTATTATCAAACAACTGAATTTATAGGTAATTCGGTTATCATTATTGACACAAGTAAATTAACTAGAAATCAATCCTTATATATAGTAACTGAAATTCAAAGAATAAGAAAAGGAAGTACTTGGAATGATAAATTCCCAAAAGAACAAGTTAAAATTGCAAAAATACAACTTCCAATAAAAAATGATAAAATAGATTTTGAATTTATGGAAAGCTTTATTGCCGAGCTAGAAGCCGAGCGTCTTAGCGAGTTAGAAGCCTATTTAGTAGTCAGTGGTTTAAAAGATTATACATTAACTGATCAGGAAGAAAAGGTATTAAAGGATTTTGAGGAAGAGGAATTTAAAGAATTTAATGTAATAGATATATTTGAAGTTAAAAATACTAAAAATATTTTGTCCAGAGATATTGTGGAAAATAGCGGAAAAACACCTTATTTGTGTGCAAGTTCAGAAAACAACGCTATCAGTTCTTATATTTCTTATGATGAAAAATTTTTAGATAAAGGTAATTGTGTTTTTATTGGTGGTAAAACATTCGTTGTTACATATCAAGAAAATGATTTTTATTCTAACGATAGTCATAACTTGGCTTTATATCCAAAAAGTATAGAAAACAACAAATTAAATCAATTGTTTTTAGCAACTTGTATAAATAAAAGTTTAGGTTATAAATATTCATGGGGAGATAGTATAAGTAATAGGAAAATTCAAGCAGATAAGGTTTCACTTCCAATAAAAAATAAAAAACCAGATTATAAAACTATGGAAATATTCATTTCTGCAATTAAAAAACAGGTAATCAAAGATTTGGTTTTGTATGTTGGCAGAAAAAAGGAAGAAACAAAGAATATGAAAAAAGCCAATGCTTAAAGTTTGAATTATATTATCAATACACTGCTCCTTTATTAAATCAAAATAAAACTAAAAAAATACGCTAGTATTTCTCCCAAAAAAGAAAAAAAAAACAAAACCGCCCCTTTTGGGGCGATTTTTTTTAAAAGAGAAAAACGGCTTTAAATAAGCCGTTTTAATAGTTCGGATAGTATAAAACACTTATGGCTTTAGTCTTCCAATAATCGTTGTTTATTGCTATCGAAAAGCGGGGTTTATCCATCATTAAAGAGTTCATACAGTGCACTTCCGCTTTGATATTGTGAAAGGCTAAATTTACTGCTGTCATTTTACAACATATACTGTCAAGGTCTTGACAAATAAAATAATTCCCTTTTTTAATTTGGTTAGCTGCTAAAATCAGGCGACCGCTTCCGCTACAAGGGTCATTTATTTGTTTTCCAAAATTATCTGTATCAATCGTTAAATTTGCCATTAAATCGCATAAACTCGGAGGTGTAAAGAATTGCCCGAAATTTGATTTTTTGTAATTACTTGCTAAACATTCGTAATAGGTTCCTAAAGGGTCACACCAATTTTCATCTGCTTTGCTTTTGGCGTAAATTTTCATCAGTTCCGCATATAGTTTACAAAATGCGTCTATCTCTTTTTTTTGATACCTTTCAATAGTTTCAAAATATAATTTTTCTTGTGTTTGCCTTGCTAACGTGCAAATAATGAGCGTTAGTAGATCGTCAAAAACTTGGTTTAAATTATATTTATATTGAAATTCAAAAAACAAGGAGTTAAAATTTTTTAACTCCTTTGGTACATCCCTACTCTTTAGCATCTTTTTTGACAACTTGAGCGTTTGAAAATAGGTAACAAAGCGGATAAAACTCGCTTTCGTCTTCTCCTTCCGTTGCTTGTGGTTTTGGGGCTTCGGTTTTGTCTTTTAATTTTCGAGGTTTGCCCCAGATTAAAAAAGACTTTGAACCCTTTAAGACTTTGAAACCATTTTTTGACCAATCAAAAAGCGTTTTAAATTCTTGGTTTTCTTCATCGGTGTAAAATTCATCTATTAAAATTTCATTTATTGTCATTCCTTCACAACTTGAATTTTGAAAACCTTTAGCAATTTTCGAAATTTCTTTTAATTCTTGGCGTCTTACTTTGTGCGTTGGTTTTACCTGTGTCGTTTGTTCTGTGTGGCTTTTAGTTTCCATTTTTTAAAGGCTTTAAAATTATTTTATTTTTGTAAACTTCTATTTCTACTTTTTCCCCTACTTCAAAACCTGCGTTTTGTAGCCAATTACCGCAAATAGTAATCTTTGGTTTTAAATAGTTTCTTTTCCATCTTGGGCGGGCAATTAATGCCGATATTGTGTTGATTCGTGTATTAAAAAACATATTCGTCAAAATCAGAATTAACATTATTTTCATTTATAAAAAATTCAGCAATTGCAACTGATTTATTAAATGCGTTTTTTGCTTTTGCTTTGAAATATGCATAATCTTGATAATTAAAAAGGCTTGAAAATCCTTTCTCTTGAAGTATTTTTTTTACTTGGTCGGATAATTTAAAAGTTGTATTTTTGTGGCTGTTGGATGTCATATTTTGTGTCATGGCGTTTAATTTAAGTGATTTAAAAAAGTCCTAGCCTCGAACACTAGGACTTTTTATTTGGTTTATATTTCGAAAGTCAAAACTTCGTTTTCGCTTTCTTTTAAAAGAATGTTTAGTTCTTCACTTGCTCCCTTGCATAAAATTGCAATTACATTAGTATTTTGAATTTCAAATTTAAAACCTTGTGTATTTTGAAAAGTGATTTTTGTGTTTGTCTTATCGTCTCCAGCCATAAACATTTTTAAATCGTTGTCTTTCTCTTTTAGTAGATTATACCTTTTTGAAAGTTCTTGAAAATGCTTAACTTTTTCAATCCTGGTCTCTGCTGATAAAATTGGTTCGTGTCTAAATTTTTCAATTAAAATCTTTGTATCTGCTTTTTTCGCTTCTTCGGTAGGTTTTGCCGTTGTGTCCTCATATCATTGATATTTAAGTGATTAATAATACTTAAAGATAACAAAATGCGTATTAATACGCAAATAAATACACTCCAAAAAACATAAATTTCACTCCATTTTCATTATTTAAAACTCTTATAAATAAGAAGAAAACAATAAAAAAAGGTTCAAAAAATACACATAAAAAAAATGTTTAAAAAGTTAAAAATCACAATATCAATTAATTAACCCCATTAAAAAGGGTTTAATTAATGATTATTTGATTAAAAACACCGACCCGCTCAGAATCGTTTGGGTAATTACCTTTTAGCCTTAAAAAGTAGATATATGACACCCCGCACGGGTTTGAGCAAAGCTCCACCCACCATTAAAGAGTACGTAGTACACCGTATTAACTGTGTGTGCCATGTCACACCATTAGAGTGTACATGTTCCTATACTTGTATCAAATTGGTAATTACCTTATGAATATAACACCGTATCAGGCATTAAAGAGAATGAGGGAGCTTAGTGATTTAGGTATTCACTTCTCTTTTACTTTTAAAAGTTTAAACACAACCACTAATGAAAGCAAAGGTTTTGTTTTAGTAGATAGAGGTTTATTAAGGAAAGGATTAAAAAAAGGAATGAATAAGAACTCTAGTGAGTTGATAGGTTACATAGATTCAAACAACAACGATGCTAAACGATTCTTTCACCTACCAATGTTAATGAGATTCAACGAATACACAATAAAGCCTAAGTTATGATAGAACATATTGGTTTAGATGCAATAGTACAAACAGAAGACATTGCCTTTACATTTAAAGTTGCTGAAAATCCGCGTGATTTTGAAGAAACAAGATTAAAAAGAAATACTCTTGATTGGGATCTTAATGCTAACTTCATGGGTGATTACTATATTCTACCTTATGGTTCTAATAATGATCTACCAGATATTATTAAGAATACAGTTAAGAACAACTACATTGCCCCTGGTCTATTAAATAGAAAGACTGAACTACTTTGGGGTCTTGGTCCACGTTTATATAAAGAGAAGTTAGAAGGTAATAGAATCATAAGAGAATGGATAGACAATCCAGAAATTCAAAAGTGGTTAGAAGGTAATGACTATGAATCATTACTATTAGCATCATGCGAAGATTACCAACACATTCAAGGTACATTTACTAAGTTCTCACTTAACAAAGGTTCTCGCGTATCTTCTCCAAAGATTACAAGACTTCATCATATTCAACCAAACAAAGCAAGGAAAGCTATTAATAAGTTAGCTAAAGATTCAAACCCTACACATTGTATAGTAACTGATTGGAGTTTAAAAGGTCTATCATCATTAACTGAAGCAAAGGTTTATCCTTTATTTGATGTAAAAGAGCCATTCAAATATCCCAATTCAATAATGTACAGTAACAAATATTCTTTTTGTACAGACTATTATACTATACCGGATATCTATGGCTCACTAGAATGGCTTAATCGTTCTACAGCAGTTCCTTTAATATTCAAAGCTTTGTCTATGAATGGTATTAATGCTAAGTATCATATTACTTCTCCAGCGGCTTTTTGGGATAAAAAAAGAGAGCAAATAGAAACTGCTTGTAATTTAAAAAATCAGGTGTATAAGGAAGAAATGCTTCAAGATTATAAAGTTACTTTCCTAAATAAACTTACTGCTACGCTTGCTTCAGACGAAAACACTGGTAAGTTTATGCATACCGAAAAGATTATACGTGTAGAAGGTGGTAATACTGTAGTTGAACATGGTTGGACTATTAAAGCAATAGATCAAAATGTAAAAGATTTTGTGGATGCACAAATTAAAATATCACAAAGAGCTGATACT
>NZ_CAXBFR010000017.1:0-36213 GCF_963975005.1 uncultured Flavobacterium sp. | reverse complement strand
TTATACTTTGCATAATTTATTGCCTCAAGGATTAGGAACTGGAGGTTTATATACGAACAATTTTAATTGTCCTTTAGAAGTTTCAAACGGTCAACTTTGGTATAAAAAAGAGAGAAATTGGGAAGTAGATTTTGAAGATTTTAAATAAAAAACATATGAGAAAAGTTATTTTTTTTTATTTATTATAAATATTTGTTTATTCCAAATAGGATATTCACAAACATTACCTCCTGATGTTGCTTTGCCAAATGATGATGATTCAAAATTAATTGTTGAAATAATAGAAGTAACTCAATATGAAAATTATTTTCAGAATTATTGTTTAGATAAAATAAATAAAAAAGCTAAAGAGGAAAATTGGACTCAAAAACAGAAAGAAAAGATAATTAGAAGTATTGATTTTGAATATTTTAATGGAACTATTTTTAATATGTTTGCTAGTTATTCCAAAGAATCTTTGAAAAAATTAATTAAAAGTTATAAAAAAAATAAGAAGTCTAATATTTCCAATTTAATTATTTCAAATGAAATGGTAAATAGTAATCTACAACTATTTGCTAATTCTTTAGTAAAAGGAAAATATGTTTTGGAAAAGTAATTAAGTTAATATTTAAAATAAAAAAACCGACAAAATTGCCGGTTTTAATCTTTTTCTTTTTCAATTTTTTCTATATTCTATTTTTCAACTTTAACTGTTCCAGAACCGTCATTTACTTCAACTTCTGTTTTATTATCTCCATCTTTTGTAGAAAATTCAACGCCATCAGAATTTACGCTGATAGATGTTCCGTCACTTTCTTCAGTTGCTTGTGTTTCTGCAGCTGGTTGTTCAACTACTACAGTTGTTGGTTCTTCTTTTTGTTCTTCTTTACAGCTTGAAAAGGCTAATACGGCTAAACTTGCTATAATAAGTGTTACTTTTTTCATGTTTTTAGTTTTATTATTTGATTGCAAGATAATACCACTTTTTACGAATCGTTTTACATTAATTTTAGCTATTGTTATAGAATTACCATTTTCGGATTATATTTTATCCATCAACATTCCAATACCTACAACAAGTACATAAAAGCTAATCATACCCAAAACGTAAGCAAATAAAGCTTTTAGGTAGTTTGTTTTCTTTTTTTTATCGAAAAAGCTACCAATAGCCCACGAGGTATAAATAAATGCTATAATAGCTCCTATTTGTAAAACTCTTAATTGAGTTAATGCTTCAAGTAATCCAAAAAGAGAATAAATTAACATTCCTATTCCCATTACAAAACATAGGACAATTAGTATTTCATAAAAGTTGTATTTGTATTTTTTAAACAACAGTTTTGTCCAAAATGCAATAAATATACCCATAAGAATGTTGGCATACCCATAATTACTCTGAATCCAATTCATAAGAACTGTAACAGTTGTTTTTTTGGGTATTTATGTATTTTACATAACCATCTTCAAACTTGAAAATCTCTTTGAATATTGTGTAGATTAATGAACTTGTAATGATAAAAATTAAAGGTTTAACCAATTTGTTTCTATCGTTTGAAATGAATTCTTTTATAGTTGTTCCAGGTCTAAGTAATAATTCTCTAATAGTGTAGAAAATTCCTTTATCAAAATTTAAAACGCTACCTATTTCGCCTAGAATATAGGATCTATCAATTCTTTTTAGTGCAATAGGTTGTCCACATTTTGAACAATAATTGCCGTTGATTTCTATGTTACAGGTTTTGCAGTGGTTCAATTGATTTTTCAATATTTATAATTATTCGTAAATATAAATAAAAACCACAAAAAAATCCAAAAGAATCAACTTTTGGATTTTAATAATTAACCTATAAGGTTTTTTGAAAAAGTTTCATACTTTCGTAGGAAAAACCTATGTTTTTGAATTTTGTGGAAATTATCTTAAAGTAGCTCCAACTTCTCTCTCAAAATTAGCTTGAAGCTTTTGCATTACCTTTTCAATTTGTTTCTCTTCTAAAGTTTTCTTCTCATCGTTCATTATAAAGCTCACAGCGTACGATTTTTTATTTTCTGGTAAATTGTTACCTTCATATACATCAAATAGGCTTATTTCTTTGATAAGCGTTTTGTCCGTTTGTTTGGCAATTTTGTAAATCGCTTCAAATGTTACATCTTTATCAACCAATAAAGCCAAATCTCTACGAACTTCTGGGAATTTTGAGATTTCTGTTAATTTCAACTTGTTAGAAACGTATTTTTGAATAGCTGCCCAGTTGATATCAGCATAAACCACTTCTTGCTTAATATCAAAGGCTTTTAAAACAGATTTTTTTACGATTCCAAATTCAGCAATAATTTCTCTTCCTATTACAAAAGATAATCCTTCTGAAAACACATCGTTTTCAACAGGTAATGAGTTTGCTTTTTGGTCTAATCCAATTCGAGTTAATAAAGCCATTATATAACCTTTCATCATAAAGAAGTCAGATTTTGTAGTAGCCGTATTCCAACTTTCCGCTGTTTTATTTCCCGTAAGGTATAAACACAAATGCTTTCTTTCATCATACCCATTTTCAACTTTGTGATAGGTTTTTCCGAATTCGAACAAACGTAAATTTGATTTTCTTCGGTTTATGTTGAATGATATAGCTTCTAATCCTGAAAACAATAAAGATTGTCTCATGGCAGAAAGTTCAGTACTCAACGGATTTATGATATGTACAGTTTCATTTTCTAATAACTGCTCTGATAATTTGATGTATTCAGGAGAAGTTAATGAATTAGCCATCATTTCGTTAAATCCTTGAGAACATAATTGATCAGAAATGATATTCTGAACTTTATATTCTTCAGTTCTTGGAGAATTGGCAATTGTAGCGCTTACTTTTTCATTAAAACCAATGCTGTTGTAACCATAGACTCTAAGAATTTCTTCGATAACATCAATGTCTCTTTGTACATCAACTCTATAAGATGGAATAGTTAATCCTAAACCATTTTCTGTCATGCTATTCACTTTAATTTCTAATGAAGTTAAAATGGTTTTGATGGTTTCTTTGTTTAATTCTTCGCCAATTACTTTGTTGATTTTATCGAAAGTCACGAAAACACTAAAGTCTTCAATAGGTTTAGGATAAATATCAATGATATCTGAAGTAATTTCTCCACCAGCAACTTCTTGAATTAATATAGCAGCTCTTTTTAAAGCATATTTTGTTATAGATGGATCAACTCCTCTTTCAAAACGAAAAGAAGCATCTGTATTTAAACCGTGACGTTTAGCTGTTTTACGAACAGAGACAGGATTGAAATAAGCACTTTCTAAAAAGATATTTTGAGTATTCTCAGAAACACCTGATTTAATGCCACCAAAAACTCCAGCAATACACATTGGATCTTCGGCGTTACAAATCATAACGTCTTCTTTGTCTAAAATACGTTCTACACTATCTAATGTTGTGAATTTTGTTCCTGCTTTAACCGTTTTAACGATTACTTTATTTCCTTTGATTTTGTTGGCGTCAAAAGCGTGTGTTGGTTGACCTAATTCATGCATTACGTAATTCGTTACGTCAACGATGTTGTTTTTTGGTGTTAATCCAATTGATTTTAAACGATTTTGCAACCAAGCGGGAGAAGCTTTTACAGTTACTCCAGAAATTGTAACGCCACAATAACGAGGTACTAATTCTTTGTTTTCAACTTCAATATCAATTTTTAATGTTCTTCTATCAACATTAAAACTACTCACTGAAGGAGTAATTAATTCAGAATTAATATTAGTTTGAATTAAACCTGCTTTTAAATCACGTGCAACACCCCAATGACTCATTGCATCAGCACGGTTTGGTGTTAAACCAATTTCAAAAACTTCGTCTGTTTCTATATTGAAAACATCTTTTCCTAAAGTTCCAGCTTTTAAATCTTCACTTAAAACTAAAATTCCATCATGACCTTCACCAAGACCTAATTCGTCTTCAGCACAAATCATTCCGTGACTTTCTTGTCCGCGAATTTTACCTTTTTTGATTTCGAAAGAGTTTCCTTCTTTGTCGTATAATTTTGTTCCAATAGTTGCTACAGGTACTTTTTGACCAGCCGCTACGTTTGGAGCACCACATACAATTTGAACAGGAGCCTTTCCGTCTCCTAAATCAACTGTAGTGATTTTTAATTTATCAGCATCAGGATGTTTTTCACAAGTCAAAACATGACCTACAACAATTCCTTCTAAACCACCTTTTAGGCTTTCAAATTTATCAACACCTTCTACTTCTAGACCTAAATCGGTAAGCAAAGCAGCAGTTTCTTCTGATTTCCAGTCGATTTTAATAAATTGTTTTAACCAATTGTATGAAATACGCATTTTTATTCGAATTTTAAGGGTGCAAAGATACTTTTTTAAATTTAGAATTTAGAATTTAGAATTTTAGAATTTTAGAAAATCGCTATTTTTTGTTTAGAAAGGAAATTAAACCCTTGAAATAGGTTTGTTGGTCATCATAAAGAGCCATATGACTTCCGTTTTCACACAACAAAAAAGACCCTTTAGGTAATAAAGTACTCATTTTTTTCATAAATTTTGGATCCATTGTGTCATGTGTTGCTCCAATTACTAAACTTGGAATAGTAATGTTTTTTAAATCATTTGTTCGATCCCAATTTTCTAATTTACCAGCAATTCCAAATTCGCTTGGTCCTTGCATAGTTACATATAAGGATTGATTCATTTTTGCAAAAGAGCGATTTACAGGTTCAGGCCAAACTTTTGCTGGTAATCTTAAAACATGTTCTTCGTAGAAATTAGGAAGCAACAATTCCATATACTTTGGATTATCAAAATCTTTATCAGTTTCTAATTTTTGAATTTGCACTAAAACTTCTGGTTTCAATTGTTTTGCTAATACTTCATCTGCATATTTTCCATATTCGGGACAACTTGACATCATGTTTGAAATGATTAAGCCTTTCATGTTGTTTTGATATTTTAAGGCGTATTCTATAGCTAAAATTCCACCCCAAGAATGGCCTAACAGATAAAAATTATTTGAATCTAAATCTAAGGCTTTTCTAACTTGTTCCACTTCTTCAACATAACGCGACAAATCCCAATACGATAAATCATTCGGATTATCCGAATTTCCACAACCTAATTGATCATAATATATAAATTCAATGCCTTCAACTGGAAGAAAATTTTCGAAACATTCAAAATATTCATGGGTTGCACCTGGACCACCATTTAAAAGCAATACTTTTATTTTTGGATTATTTCCAACTCGTTTTGTCCAAACATTAAACGTTTTACCATTTGTAGTAATTGGAATTACTTTAACACCACCATCTTGAATTTTGGTAGAATCAATTTTGTAATAGGTTGAACTAGTTTCTTTTTTTTGAACAGTTTCTTCTTTTTTACAATTTGAGAAAAAGAAGATAATAACGAATAATGTTACAATTTTTTTCATTTTTATTGATTTTAGTAAAGGTAATTTAAATTATTTCTTCTACGTGTTTTTTGATATTACTAGCTAATTTTACGGTTGGTAAATCGTTGGCATCATTTCCAAAAGGATCTTCAATTTCTTCTGCAATTAACTCTAAACTAGCTAAAACATAGAAAGTAAAAACAACAACTGGAATCACATAATAACCTAAACTAAAAACATATCCAAAAGGCAATGTCATGATATAAAAGAAGATAAATTTCTTGATGAATGAACTGTAAGAGTAGGGAATAGGAGTATTTTTGATTCGTTCACAAGCACCACAAATATCGGTGAAGGATTGTACTTCGCTATTAATTATGATTAATTGATCTCCTGAAATTTTGCCACTAACATGTAAATCATGCACTTTTTGAAACATCATTTTCGCTACTTGATTAGGTCTATGCTTATGATGATCAATGTCTAAATCTAAATCTTCAAAAAGCATTTTTGCCGTTTCTTCATCATTTAAATGTTTTTGTAAAATAGAAGCATAACCTGGAATTACTTTTCTGAAGAAGTTTTTATCGTGCTCGTCTTTTAATATTACAGCTAATTTAATGGCTAAATTCCGACTGTTATTTACTAGTGCTCCCCAATGTTTTCGACCTTCCCACCAACGGTCATAGGCTGTGTTTGTTCTAAAAACTAATAATAATGAAATCACAAAACCTAACATCCCATGCATGATGGTAATGTTTTTAACGTGACTATCTTCTGATAATTTCCAATACTCAATCTCTAAATAAGCTACCCCATAAGAATATAAACCAATAGTAATCATCATCGGAATTAATTGTCGAAATGTATCTGATTTATGAAATCTAAATATGAATGTAATCCAGTCTTTTGGGTTGTATTGTACCATTTTTTGTTTAGTCGTTTAATTTTTCTTATTGTTCACTCATCACTAACTAATATAATTCCAGATGTTTTTCTTTTGGCTCATCGCTATGAAAACTTCTCTTAGTCTTTTGTGTTCTGGTTTTTCCATAGGTGCATCTGCTTTTAATAGCTTTATAGCTTCATGTCTTGCCACTTGAAGAATATCTTTGTCTCTAACTAAATCGGCAATTTGAAGATTAAGCACTCCACTTTGTTGTTTCCCCATTAAATCACCAGGACCACGCAATTTTAAATCAACTTCTGCAATTTCGAAACCATCATTGGTTCTTACCATGGTTTCCATTCTTGTTTTGCTATCATCACTTAATTTGTGACTCGTCATTAAGATACAATAACTTTGTTCGGCTCCACGACCAACTCTTCCTCTTAATTGATGCAATTGTGATAAACCAAAACGCTCAGCACTTTCAATAATCATCACTGATGCATTTGGAACATTTACACCAACTTCAATTACAGTTGTAGCAACCATGATGTTTGTTTTTCCAGCGGCAAATCTTCGCATTTCTTCTTCTTTGTCAGCTGGTTTCATTTGTCCATGAAGAATTGAGATACTATACTCAGGTAACGGAAAATCACGAGAAATACTTTCATAACCATCCATTAAATCTTTATAATCCATTTTTTCAGATTCTTGAATTAACGGATAAACAATATAGATTTGTCTGCCTTTTGCAATTTCTTCTTTAATGAATCTCCACACTTTTAAACGATTGCTGTCAAAACGATGAACCGTTTGAATTGGTTTTCTCCCTGGTGGCAATTCGTCAATTACTGAAATATCTAAATCACCATATAAACTCATAGCCAAAGTTCTTGGGATTGGTGTTGCAGTCATTACTAAAACGTGAGGTGGAATTGTGTTTTTCTTCCACAATTTACTCCGTTGTTCTACGCCAAAACGATGTTGTTCATCAATAATAGCTAAGCCTAAATTTTGAAATTTGACTTTGTCTTCTAGTAAAGCATGAGTTCCGATTATGATGTCTAAAGTTCCGTTTTCTAAAGCTTCATGTATGAGTCTTCGTTCTTTAGTTTTACTTGAACCGGTTAGTATTTGTATGTTGATGTCTAAATCTTTAGCTAATTCTGATAAACCTATAAAATGTTGTTTAGCTAAAATTTCTGTTGGAGCCATTAAACAACTTTGAAAACCGTTATCTTTAGCCATTAACATACACATTAAGGCAACAATTGTCTTCCCTGAACCTACGTCACCTTGAAGCAAACGGTTCATTTGGGCATTGCTTCCCATGTCATTTCGAATTTCTTTTAAGACTCTTTTTTGAGCATTTGTCAATTCAAAAGGTAAATGATTTGTGTAAAAATTATTAAAATTTTCACCTACTTTTTCAAAAGGATGTCCTTTGATCTTATGTTTTCTAATTAAGTTTTTTGTAATCAATTGCAACTGAATGAAAAACAATTCTTCAAACTTTAATCGAAATTGTGCTTTAGCCAATAAATCCTGACTTTTAGGAAAATGAATATTAAATAAAGCTGCGTTTTTAGGAATTAATTTCAGTTGGTCAATTAAATAATCGGGTAAAGTTTCAAAAAAAAGGGCTTGAGTTTCTACAAACAATTGTTGCATTAACTTATTGACAACTTTGTTGGTAATTCCTCTGTTGTTTAACTTTTCTGTGCTTGGATAAACCGGTTGCATGGCAGAACGAAGACTTGCTTTGTGTTCGGCTAATAATTCCATTTCAGGATGAGCCATATTGAAGGTACTTCCGAATTGGGTTACTTTTCCAAAAATCACATAAACTTCATTGATTTTTATCCCTTCTCTAATCCATTTTTGACCTTGAAACCAAACCAATTCCATTTCACCAGTATCATCGATAAATTTAGCCACTAAACGTTTGCCTCTTTTTTGTTCTATGGTTTTTAAGTTTATGATTTTTCCAATTATTTGAAATTCAGAATTTGTATTTTGAAGTTGGTTGATTTTAAAATAATGGGTTCTGTCGATATATCTGTTGGGAAATAAGTTGATTAAATCGACGTATTTATGAACATTTAATTCTTTTCTAAACAACTCTCCACGCTGTGGACCAACACCTTTTAGGTATTCTATGGGAGTTTCTAATAGATTGTTCATATTCTAATTCCTGTTTATAAGTTTGATTTTTTTTATAAAAAACTATAAAGCGAAGATAAGTTTAAATTACTAAATTTGATAGTCGAACAATAATAATTTGACAATTAAATAGAATTTTAGCTACTAATATATTTTACCAATGAGATACTTATTATCATTATTATTTATTACTACGTTCTGTTTTGCTCAAGAAATACAGAACGTTGATTTTAAAACACTAACAGCTGATGTTGAAATAGATCAATTTAATAAATCTGTAAGTGGAAAAGTCACTTGTGAGTTTGAAGTAAAAGAAGCTGTAACTACCATTAAAATCGATGCAATTAATATGACCTTTGATAAAGTCTTTGTGAATAAAAAAGAGGTAGAATTTTTTGCAGATGATAAGCAACTTACTTTTATAGACGGTGTAAAGATCGGAAAAAACAGTGTCACATTTGAGTATAAAGCTTTTCCTAAACAAGCTTTATATTTTAATGGAAATGGAGATAATTTACAAATTTGGACTCAAGGACAAGGTAAAAATACCAGCAATTGGTTACCAAGTTTTGATAACGTAAACGAAAAAGTAATTTTCAATTTGTCATTTACATTTGACAAGTCTTTTTATGTACTTACGAATGGTAAATTAATCAATAAAGATTTTAAAGCTAGTAAAACTAAGTGGACTTATGAAATGAAAAATCCTATGAGTTCTTATCTTGTAGCTTTAGTAATTAGTAAGTATGAAAAACTAATTATCAATTCTAATTCAAAGATTCCTATAGAATTATATATTGGAAAAACGGATGCTGATAAATTTGAATCTACCTACAAATACACAAAGGATATTTTTGATTTTTTAGAAAAAAAAATAGGAGTAGATTATCCATGGGAAGTATATCGACAAGCACCTGTTAGGGATTTTTTATATGCAGGAATGGAAAATACAACTTTTACTATATTCTCTGACGAATATGTTGTTGATGCCGTTGGTTTTAATGATAAGAATTATGTAAATGTAAATGCTCATGAATTAGCACATCAATGGTTTGGTAACTTAGTTACTGCCAAAGAAAGTAAGCATCATTGGCTTCAGGAGGGTTTTGCAACCTACTATGCACTTTTAGCAGAAAGAGAAGTTTTTGGTGATGATTATTTTAATAATGAGTTATTAAAAATGGCGGAACAATTAAGAGATGCTTCCTTGCAAGATGATAATCCAATATTAAGTGATAAAGCGAGTTCCTTATCTTTATATAAAAAAGGTGCTTGGGCATTATTTGTTATTCAAGCTAATATTGGAGAAAGTAAATTTGATAAAGCAGTTAAAAACTATTTAAAAAAATATCAATATGAAATTGTAGAAACAGATGATTTCTTGGCCGAAATTAAAAATGTTTCAGATTATGATGTCGATGCTTTTAAAAAGAAATGGTTAGAAAATGCCTTTTTTGATTGGAATGAAGCAATGTCATGTATAAAAGATAGTAAGTTTATGAAAGACTACTTAGCTGTTAGACAATTAGAAGAAGTATATTTTATAAATAAAAAAGCCAATTTTAATGCCATTTTACAACAAAAATTCTTTTATCCGATTTATCAAGAAGTAGTTTATCAATTAAAAGATGTACCTTATTTAGATAAAAGAGAGTTTGTTTTCCAACTTTTTGCTTTAAAAGACGTAAAAGCAAAGCAAACCTTAGCAGAATCTTTTCAGCAAGTACCAAAAGAGCTTAAGACAGAATTTGAAACAATGTTTATTGATAATTCATATATAAATAGAGAAATTGCTTTGTATAGGCTTTGGACAACATTTAAGGAGGATAGACAAAAATACATTGACATTTCAAGATCTTGGATAGGACAAGATTATAATTTAAAATTTGCTCATCTAACTTTAAGAGCAATTACTTATAAAAATGATCCCGTTATGCGAACAAGTGCAATTGCGGAACTTGAGCAAATGACTAAAGAGGATTTTAATAGTACAGTAAGGCAAAAGGCTATTGAAAATCTATTACAATTAAATGAAGTAACTGACACAGTTTTAAAATCACTAGTTGAATTGTCATTGCATCAAAAATGGCAAGCTGTTAAATTTGCTAAAGACACAATGAGAGAACTTATTAAATCTAGTGATGTTAAATTACGATTAGAAAATTTAAAAAGCTTATCTACATTAAGTATTAGTTCAAGAATAGATTATTTTTTAAACGAATAATATTACATTTTTTATATCTTTAAGAAAAAAATAGTTGGATGAAAGCATTAGTGATTTCTGGTGGTGGAAGTAAAGGAGCTTTTGCAGGTGGTGTAGCCCAATACTTAATTGAAGATTTAAATAAAGAATACGATATGTACTATGGAACTTCAACGGGAAGTTTATTAGTTTCGCATTTAGCTTTAAGAAAAGTAGAAAAGATCAAAGATGTTTATACTTCAGTAAATCAAAAAAGTATTTTTAGTAATTGTCCTTTTATCATTAAAAAGAAATTTGGAGAAGATGTTATTGAAATCAGTCACTTTAATGTTTTGAAAAACTTTTGGAGAGGTTCAAAAACTTTTGGAGAAAGTAAAAACCTTAAAAAATTACTAAAAAGAGTATTTACAGAAGATGAATTTATATTTCTTAAAAACAGCAATAAAGACATAGTAGTCACAGTTTCTAATTTATCTTTAAATACAGTTGAATATAAATCTATAAACGAATGTACTTATGAAGATTTTTGCGATTGGATTTGGATTTCTTGCAATTATATTCCTTTTATGTCTTTAGTTAAAAAAGATGGTTGTGAATATGCTGATGGTGGTTTTGCGAACATGATTCCCATTGAGGAAGCCATAAAAAATGGAGCAACAGAAGTTGATGCTATAATTCTTCATACAGAAACACCTTTGTATAATAGATTACCCGCTAGAAGTCCTTTTACAGCTTTAACCAATTTGTTTGCCTTTATGATGGACAGAATTGAATTCCAAAATATCAAAATTGGAAAATATGAAGCTAAATTTAAAGGAGCAACTATCAATTTCTATTTCACACCTTCAGTATTAACCACTAACTCATTAATCTTCAACAAAGATAAAATGAAAGAGTGGTGGCAAATTGGTTATGATTATGCCAAATCTAAAGATGTTGATACCCAAGAAATACCTGTAGAGGAATAATTTTTTTATTAACGCAACCTTTTAGTTAAAATTACATCTTGTAATAAAATAACTATAAAAAGGAAATCTTATGAAAAAATTACTAATCTTATCAACTGGCTTGTTAATGCTTGCGTGCACTAATGACGACACTAATTCTGAATTAAATTTAACATCAGGTCCAAAAATTGTGGGTTTTGAAAAATCTTTTGAGTCAATTGCTTTTTTTGAAGATCTTGGTCAAGTTGAAAAAACTTTTGCTGTAAATCTAGTTGGTTTTGGTGATGGTAAGTCTTCTAATTCAAACATCATATTAAGTTATGAAGTAGATTTATTAAACTCTACTGCAACAGAAGGAGTTGAATTTGATTTTGTTAACAATACTGATAAAATTACAATTCCATCAGGAAGTACTTTTGCAACAATTCCATTGAACGTAAACACAGGGCAATTAAATCCTACAGAAAAAACAGAATTAGTTTTAAAACTAAAATCAAATACAGAAAACGTAGTGGTTGGAGAACAATTCAAAACTATAAAAATTGTTTTTGTAGGTTGCCAAACTAATTTGCAAGGTACCTACACGAATACTTCAGGAAATAGAACAGCAGTAGTCACTAAAACTGGTCCAAATGAGTACAGATCTTCTTATTTGCCAAATTTCTCAACTTATTACTGGTTTGACTTTGTTGATATATGTGGCGAATTAACCATTATTGATTGGGAATTTCAAGGAGGAAACCCTTTAAGTTCTTCAACGTCTGAAGATGGGTTAGTAAAAGGATTTATTACAGACACCAACAATCTAACATTTGAAGATGCTAATGTAAAAGAAATTCCTTGGTACGTTAACTTAACTTGGACGTTAGTAAAACAATAGTAAATTTCAATTATAAAAAAAAGCCTTCAATTTTGAAGGCTTTTTTTTATAACACACTTTTCAATTCTTCCTTAATAAAGCTAATAGCAACACTTGTTGGAGCTTCCATTTCAGTTAATTCTCTTAAAACAGCTTCCCTCAATTGATTTGCATTAGCAATTTCCATATTCAATGAAGCTTTACGAATCATTTGAATGGTTGTAGTTTTAGATTTGTTAATTACATCCCAACATTCATTAGTAATATAAATTTGCTGTGTTAAATTATGTTCAAATTCAGTTTGAATAGCATGAATCAACAAAGTAGCATAATCGTTTTTGTCTTCAGTAGGAGGAACAACTCTCAATAACAATTGTGCAGGATGAATGCGTTCTAAAAACAAAACCATTCGTTCATAAGCTTGTAATCTTAAAGGCAAAGATTCTTTTTGGTTTTCTTTTAATAATAACCAACGTCTTGTATTTTGCTGATCTTTAAAATAGGAAGTAAATAAGAAATAAGCAACTCCACCAGTTATTAGTGAAGGCAAAGTATATGAGACAATTTCAAGAATTTTAGCAGTATCCATTTTTATAATTTTATGAATAACAAAGGAAACATTAATAAAATAAAATTCCAATATTTTAAATTCCAAATTCAAAAAAAATATTAAATTGATTTTTGAAATTACTGTTGTTATTGAAATTGTAAACACCTAAATTTGTACATTACTTAGATTCCTATGATTCAAGACCACATAAATAAATTAAACGAAGCACAAAGAGCTCCTGTTATTCAGAAAGACGGACCAATGATTGTGATAGCTGGTGCTGGTTCTGGTAAAACTCGTGTTTTAACCGTTCGTATTGCCAATTTAATGAGTCAAGGTGTTGATGCTTTTAATATTTTGTCTCTAACATTTACCAATAAGGCAGCACGCGAAATGAAAAAACGTATTGCTGACATTGTAGGGAATAGTGAAGCCAAAAACCTTTGGATGGGAACTTTTCACTCTGTTTTTGCTCGAATTCTTCGTTCTGAAGCAGACAAACTTGGTTATCCGTCAAACTTTACCATTTATGATACGCAAGATAGTGTTAGATTAATTTCAGCTATTATCAAAGAAATGCAATTAGATAGAGATGTTTATAAGCCTAAACAAGTTTTAAGTCGAATTTCATCTTATAAAAATTCATTAATTACAGTAAAAGCGTATTTCAATAATCAAGATTTACAAGAAGCTGATGCGATGGCAAAAAAACCACGTTTAGGTGATATTTATCAAAATTATGTAGATAGATGTTTTAAAAGTGGCGCTATGGATTTTGATGATTTATTGTTAAAAACGAATGAGCTTTTAAATCGTTTCCCAGAAGTTTTAGCTAAATACCAAGATAGATTTAGATATATTTTAGTTGATGAGTATCAAGATACAAATCATTCACAGTATTTGATTGTGAGGGCTTTATCAGATAGGTTTCAAAACATTTGCGTAGTTGGTGATGATGCTCAGAGTATTTACGCATTCCGTGGAGCGAACATCAGTAATATTCTGAATTTTCAAAAGGATTACGAAAATGTACAAATGTATCGTTTGGAGCAAAATTATCGTTCTTCTAAAAATATAGTTGAAGCAGCAAACAACATCATAGATAAAAACAAGACAAAGTTAGATAAGATTGTTTGGACAGCCAATGATGATGGAGAAAAAATAAAGATTCACAGAAGTATGACTGATGGTGAAGAAGGTCGTTTTGTAGCTGCAACCATTTTTGATCAAAAAATGAATAAGCAGCTGAATAATGGACAATTTGCTATTTTATATAGAACCAATGCACAATCGCGTGCCATGGAAGATGCATTGCGTAAACGAGATATTCCTTACAGAATTTATGGAGGTTTATCCTTTTACCAAAGAAAGGAAATTAAAGATGTTTTATGTTATTTGCGATTAGTCATTAATCCAAAAGATGAAGAAGCTTTGATTCGTGTTATAAATTATCCAGCTAGAGGTATTGGTAATACAACTATAGAAAAACTAACTGTTGCGGCCAATCATTACAAACGTTCTATTTTTGAAGTTTTAGAACATATTGATAAAATTGATCTAAAATTAAATTCAGGAACAAAAAATAAGTTGCAAGATTTTGTGACTATGATTAAAAGTTTTCAGGTAATTAATAAAAATCAAGATGCTTTTTATTTGGCTGATCATGTGACTAAAAAGACAGGATTAGTTCAAGAATTAAAGAAAGATGCTACTCCAGAGGGAATTGCTCGTATAGAAAATATAGAGGAACTTCTTAATGGTATGAAAGACTTTATCGAAGGTCAAAAAGAAATTGATGGAGCAAGAGGAGCTTTAGCAGAATTTATGGAAGATGTTGCTTTGGCTACAGATTTAGATAAAGATACTGGTGATGATGATAGAGTAGCTCTAATGACTATTCACTTAGCAAAAGGGTTAGAGTTTCCGTATGTATTTGTGGTTGGATTAGAAGAGGATTTATTTCCAAGTGCTATGAGTTTAAGCACAAGAAGTGATTTAGAAGAAGAAAGGCGT
This sequence comes from uncultured Flavobacterium sp., assembly GCF_963975005.1. Classification (GTDB taxonomy): domain Bacteria; phylum Bacteroidota; class Bacteroidia; order Flavobacteriales; family Flavobacteriaceae; genus Flavobacterium. The sequence continues at coordinate 21,202 of NZ_CAXBFR010000017.1, read as the reverse complement.
TTATTTTATGTAGCCATAACTCGTGCCGAACATCAAGCTTATTTGACTTACGCACAATCAAGATATCGTTGGGGGAAACTTGTTGATAGTGAGCCTTCTCGTTTTATTGAAGAAATTAATAGTGAATATGTCGAATATTTAAACCCAACAGATACTTCAAATTATAGATACAAACCTATGATGGATGTTGATATATTTGGAGATATTGATAAATCTAAATTACGTTTAGCTAAACCAACAGCAGGAACACCACCAAAGCATCTAAGTTATGATGAAAAACCAAACGTCAACATTAGAAAATTAAAGCCTATTTCAAGCAATTCTACTTCTAGCGCAAATTTGTTTGATACTAAATTAAATGTTGGAAATGTGGTTATGCACGAACGTTTTGGAAAAGGAGAAATCCTAAACATTGAAGGAGTAGGTGGCGACAAAAAAGCAGAAATTAGATTTGAAGTTGGTGGAATTAAGAAATTATTGCTTCGTTTTGCTAAGTTGCAGGTTTTAAGTTAATTAAAATTTATTCTGAATAAAAGCAATCATTTTTAAATTAGCATCTAATAAATCTGTTTGAGACCAATTTCCATGACCACCATTGTACAAGTTGAATTCATTATAAACACCTAATTGGTCTAACTTTGCATGCAAATCAACTCCCTGTGAAGTTGGAATTAAGGGATCAGCATTTCCATAAAACATAATAGTTGGTGCCGATGAGGTTGTAGCTCTAAAAAGAGGGCTTAATTGTTCATAATAAGCTTGGTTATCTGCATAATGAACACCTGTTAAGCTAAAATATAAATCCAACCAAGCTTGATTATTGATATAATTTGAATCTGTAAAATTTGTTGGTCCAACAATACTACATACCATTTTAATATTATTATCTGAATTATATTCATAGCTGTATAATAGCGATAAATGACCACCAGCACTTGTTCCTATAAATCCAAAATCATCAGAAATACCATAATTTTCAACTTTTAATTTCTGAACAATGGCATCAATATCATCAATTTGCATGGGAAAAGCATAATTTCCAGTTGTTGCTAATCTATAGTTTACGTTTGCAATAGCATAATCAGGTAAAAACTGTTTAATTATATCAACAGCATAATTCATATCAACTTTATCACCTTCAACCCAACCACCACCATGAACAAGTAGTAATGTTTTAGTAGATAAAGCACTTCTATTTGCAGGAAGATATAAATCAAATACTTGTTGAGAGTCTGAACCATAACTGACATTTAACATCGTTTTAGCTACTGACAAATTTTCATCAATAGTACTATCATCATTTGAACATGAATAAATAGGAATTATTAAAAATAAGAATAAACCTAAAAATAAATTGTTTGTTTTCATACCTAATCTATATCTTTGAATTAAAGTTACTTAAATAAAACGATAATTACTTTTAAAAAGTATCAAATTTAGTACCAAAACAAGTTGCAATGGCAGAATTTATAAGAATATACGAAGACAAACCTAGCGAAGCTTCTATAAAAAAAGTGGTTGAGGTTTTAAGAAATGGTGGATTAATTATCTATCCAACTGACACTGTCTATGGTTTAGGTTGTGATATTACCAATTCTAGAGCTTTAGAAAGAATTGCTAAAATCAAAGACATCAAGTTAGATAAAGCCAATTTTTCATTCATTTGTAACGATTTAAGCCACATTTCTGATTATGTAAAGCAAATTGACACAGCTACGTTTAAGATACTAAAGAGAGCTTTACCTGGGCCTTATACATTTATTTTACCAGGGAATAATGATTTACCGAAAGAATTCAGAAAAAAGAAAACGGTTGGTATTCGTGTTCCAGCCAATAATATTGCTTTACAAATTGTTGAAATGTTAGGAAATCCAATTGTTTCAACATCTATACATGATGATGATGAGGTCATTGAGTATTCAACTGATCCAGAATTAATTTTTGAAAAATGGCAAAACAAAGTCGATTTAGTAATTGATGGTGGTTATGGTGATAATGTAGCTTCAACTATTATTGATTTATCGGGTCATGAACCAGAAGTTATTAGAGAAGGAAAAGGTAGTTTAGATATATTATAAGTTGCTTATGAAAAAAGTTTTTATAATTATTTTTGTATTGAGTTTTTCGACCTTGTTTTCGCAAAGTATTACAGGTATTGTTGTAGATAAGAATGATGAACCATTAGCCGGAGCAACAGTTTATTTTGACGGTTCTTCTTTTGGAACATCGACCAATTTTGATGGAGAATTTAAAATCACACTTCCTTCAGAAATAAGTGCTACGTTGGTAGTTAGTTTTGTTGGGTTTGACAAAGTATATCTCAATAAATTAAATTTTGATAAACCTTATAAAATCATATTAAAAGAATCCACTGAAGATTTAAGAGAAGTTGTTCTTATGGACAATAAATTTTCAAGAAAACAAATGATGACTCTCTTTAAAAATCAGTTTTTAGGCACAACAAGAGCTGGAAATCAATGTAAAATAGAGAATGAAGATGAAATTTACTTTTCGTATGATAACGATAGATTTGTGCTTACAGCTTATGCTGACAAACCTTTAATCATAGATAATCCGTATTTAGGCTATAAAGTTTATTTTGACTTAACCACATTTGATGCAAAATTTAATCAGTTTAGTATTGAAAGAAATGATGTTTACTCAAGTATTTATGTAGGAACTTCTCGTTTTGAAGAAATAGATAATAGTGATAGAAAATTAAAAAATAGAGAAAAAGTTTTCAATGGCTCTTTTCTAGAATTGTTTAGAAATATGGCTAATAAAGAATGGAGTAAAAATAAATTCACATTGTTTAAAGGAAGTTTTCAGACAATTCCAGAGGAACATTTATACATTAAAGATACACTAGGACTAAAGCAAGTAATCATTAAAAAACAAGAAAGAGGTTTGCATGCAAAAGATTTTGTAGCTGAATTTAGTTTGTTATACAACAGAAGAGAACAATCTAAAATTATTTTTCACACCGATAATTTTGTAATTGATAAATATGGATTGTTTTCTAATTATGATAAGATTTATTTTTCGGGAGATTTGTCTGAAAAGAAAATAGGAGATATGTTGCCTTCTAATTATGGTATTGAGTAATGGTTTACAGATTTTTAGAAATAAATCAAAAATAATGACAAATCTCCCGAAAAATAAATAATATAAATAACATGATTTTATACATGTTTTTTTAAATTACTATCTAAGGTTTTTATATAAGTATTTTATTGTTAGGTACTTGCAATTACTTAAAGCTATTTTTAGTGTCTGTTATCTTTTTAGTGTTTCTATTCTCTTTCTATAATAGTCACTTTGGTTTATCTCATAAGCTTTTGTGGCAAACTTTATAGCATTGTTATAATCCCTAACTCTTTCATAATATTCTGACATAGAATCGTATGTGTTTGGATTATTTGGGAAAAACTCAATTGCAAATTCAAAAAACATTTTTGATTTTTCTAATTGCTCCATATCTAAACTCATATAACCAAGAGCATTTAATAAGTCTACTGGGTAAGGTGGTGTCGAATAACCAAAATAATTTTTAAGTTTTTTTGCACGATAATTTATGATTTTGAATAATTCTTCTTTTGAAGTTGAAGGAGAGTTGAATTTATCAGTGTTTTCCATCTGATACCATTCAAAGCCAAAGATTAAACCATCCATTATTGAAGGAAATGGAACTGTACCGTGTAAATCTTTTGGATAAAACTTCCATCTGAAAGTCAATTCAATGTTTTTATTTTGTTCAACCATATTGGAAAAAGCAATATTTGACCTCGAAAATAGTGTAAAATCTGACGTATCGTGCATTACATTCTCTATAGTAACCTTTGGGTTTTGCAAATGTAATTGTCCACTCAAGGAGATAAAGAGTGACTTTCCTTTATAATTTTGACTTGAAAGTTTTTCTTTAGCTTCTTTTAATAATTTTTGGTCATCCCAATCAAGACTTGGGTCAATGGCTAAATAATTGGAAAATAGATAAGAATGGTTAATAAATGTATAAATTGAGAACAATCCTCCATAAGAATGACCTATTAAGGTTCTAAAATTAGTTACTGGATATTTTTTTTCTATAAAAGGAATCAATTCAGTTTCAATAAACTTACTAAAATTTTCCGCTCCTCCATTTTCTTCTTTAAAAGGTATTCCATATTTCTCGGTTATTTTAGAAGTTGTTAAGTCTCTTGTTCTATTATGAGCATTAGAAATCCCAACAAGTACCATTTCGGGAGTAAATCCACCACTATAAAAATCTTGTACATTATTGACTGTTGGTAAAAAAACTTCTCCATCTAAAATGTAAACGACTGGATATTTTTCCTTCTTTTTAGGATCGTAACTTGCTGGAAGTTGGATGTAAACTTCTCTATACTCTTTTAAACTTTCAGAGTATAAACTATCTAAAGTTCCTACTTTTTGCAAAAATTGATTTTCTTGATTTTTCTGACTGAATACAGACTGTTGAAAGAAAAATAAAATGCTAAATATGACTAATATCTGTGTTTTATTCATTATTTGTGTTTAATTATAACTAACGATTTTCTGCTTGGTTATGGTAAGAATTTAAAAATCGAAAAATTCGGTCAAACAAACATAAGACCACTTTTAAATTAAACCAAAACTAGCCATATTGCAAAACTGATGTTAGGTGAAGTAATTAGGTTAATTAAAATTAATTGAATCTAAAAGACTTTTTCTAAAATTATTAAATTTTTCAAATTCACTTTCATTATTCATAAATTGAAGAGTATATATTATGTTTTTGTAGACAAATACATAACTTTCTATTATCTTATTTTGACCTTCTAAAGAAAATGCAATTTTAAATCTAGATACTTTAATATCATGGACATTTATTATTTCTTCATTAATAAGTTTTCCTTTAATAGATTTTAAATTTCCGTCTTTAACACCCTGAAAAAGTTTTAATAATCCCTCTTCATTTATTATTGCTAATTTATCTTTGGCTTTATTAGAGCTAGAAAATGTTAAAACTTCATTTTCAAATGTACCCCTAATATATTTACCATTAGGTAAATCTTCTTCTTCTGTTTCTTCTAATACATTTAAAGAAATATTTTCGTCAAATTCATATTCAAATACATCTTGTCCATAACTACTAAAAGTTAAGAGTATTAATACTACATAAGTTAATTTTTTCATTTTTTTCTTAGGATATTTTTTTTTGATTATGTTAGCTAACCCATAAACACAAACAACTAACATTTCTTAAAATTTAAGCTATTTATATTCTTTTGTAAATATAATTAAAAACCGCAAAAAAAATCCAAAAGAATTAACTTTTGGATTTTTTATATTTTTTTTTAATTTGAGTTAGGGTTATTATTTACTCAAGTTTTTCATTTCTTTTTCAATCATGTCGTAAAATTGATCGATTTTTGGTAAAATGATAATTTTAGTCCTTCTATTTTTTGCTCTATTTGAAGGAGAATCATTATCTACTAAAGGAACATAAAAACTTCTACCAGCTGGAATTAATTGCTTTGGATCAACTCCTAAATCGTTTTGTAATACTCTTACAATTGCTGTAGAACGTTTTACAGATAAATCCCAATTGTCTAATAAAACATTAGATTTAAATGGAACACTATCAGTATGACCTTCAACCATACATTCGAAATCGGGTTTGCTATTAATTACTCTTGCTACTTTAGCTAAAACATTTTTAGCTCCATCACTTACTTCATAACTTCCTGATTTAAATAACAAGTTATCAGCAATTGAAATAAATACAACTCCTTTTTCTACATTAATTTTAATGTCTGGATCATTGATTCCAACTTCTTTCTTTAAACTAGTAACTAAAGCTAATGTAACACTGTCTTTTTTAGTTAAAGCATCTTGCAAACGGTTGATTTTTAAATCTTTTTCTTTTAGACTTTCTAACGATTTTTCAAGATTTGTTGCCCCTTTTGAAGTTAAAACAGTTAATTCTTTGGAACTGTTAATTAAATCTGAATTATTTTTTTTCAAATAATCAAGTTGATCGGCAAAGGCTTTTTTTTCTGTCAAACAGTTATTCAACTTAATGGTCGCAGTATTTAATAAATCTTGCGTCTCTTTGTTTTTAGCTTCTAAGGAAGCAATTTTCTTCTTCGATCTACAAGATGTCATTGTGAAAGCGATTACCAACAGCGATAAAATTAATTTCTTCATAATCTTCAAATTTTTAACAAATGTATATAGAATTTGACTCTCACAAAATTATGGTAAGATAAAATATTGTTAAAATAATTTTAAAAAAGTTTTTTGCTTTTTGATAAAATAAGCTCTAACTATTGAATTAATTTTGAAATAGTTAGCTTTTAAATTTGATTTTCTTTTTGTAAAAAAAGCGTTAAATTTCAAGTAAAAATAAAAATGTGCTTTTCCAACAGCAAGAAAATGTTTTGGTTTTGCTTGAAATAAAAATTTAAATGCAGCAATTCCATCTAAAATCATTCGAATAAAAAGCACAGGAAGAATTTGGTTTAAAGGCAAATTCTTAACCAACATAAATAATGAGTTTCTAAAATTTAGAAAAGTTTTTCTTGGATTAGCAACATCTAATGTAGCTCCACCAACATGATAAACCGAAGATTTATAGGTGTATTTTGCGATATACCCTAAATTAAAAGCTCTCCAACACAAATCAATTTCTTCTTGATGGGCAAAAAAATCTGCATCAAATCCATTTAATTCATGATATACTTCTTTACGAATAAAAAAACATGCACCAGAAGCCCAAAAAATTCGGGTTTCATCATCATATTGACCGTGATCTTCTTCTAAAGTATTAAAAATTCTACCCCTGCAAAACGGATAACCATATTTATCTATAAATCCACCACCAGCACCTGCATATTCAAAATACGATTTCTTTTTAAAATCTAAAATTTTAGGTTGAATTATGGCAGTTTTCGGTTCCTTATCAAATAATGCAATGATTGGATTTAACCATTTTTTTGTAACTTCAATATCAGAATTTATTAAAGCATAAAAGGGCTCTTCTACAAATTGAAGAGCTTCATTATATCCTTTAGCAAATCCATAGTTTGATTTATTTTGAATAATCTTCACACTAGGAAAATCGCGTTTCAAAATTGCAATTGAATCATCAGTAGAAGCATTATCAGCAACATAAATACTGGCGTTTTCAGAATACTGAATAACGGAAGGTAAAAATTGTTGTAACAACTTTGTACCATTCCAATTTAATATGACAACTGCTATTTTATTCATGTAAAGTAAAGTGAGGTAATTCTCTTAAAAAACTATATTGTTCTTTTTCAAAATCCATCTGGCAAAAGTAATGATTTAGACCATTAGTCACCATTAAATAATTTGCTTTTAAAGTCATATTATACCGTGCAATTTGGTCAAATGTGGTTTGGTCAATAGTAATTTCTGGTGCTTTACATTCAATCAATAGAAAAATTGAACCATCTTTATTAAAAACAATGATATCATAACGTTTATTCATTCCGTTAATTTTAACCACTTTTTCAACGTTTATATAGGATTTTGGATATTTTTTTTCATCAATCAAAAAACGAACAACATGAACACGTACCCATTCTTCTGGAGTAAGAAGAATAAATTTTTTTCTGATTTCATCAAAAATAGACACTTTATTTTCACTATTTTTGAATCGGAAAGAATAAGAAGGGAAATTCAATGCTTGCATAAGCCAAAATTACTCAAAATTTACAAACTGCCAACTAATTACTGAACACTGAATACTCAATATGGACGAAGTCATTCAAATTACAAAAGATATAAAAGCCGGAAACATCAAACCCATTTACTTTTTTATGGGTGAAGAACCTTATTATATTGATAAGCTAACCGAATTTATAGAAGAAAATGTATTGCAAGAACATGAACGTGATTTTAATCAAACTATAATATATGGCCGAGATTCTTCAATTGAAGATATAGTTTCAAGTGCAAAACGTTTTCCAATGATGGCTGATAGACAAGTGATTATTGTTAAGGAAGCACAAGAACTATCAAGACATATTGATAAGTTAGAAAGTTATGCGGAAAACCCACAGCCATCAACAGTTTTAGTTTTCGCGTATAAATACAAAACGTTAGATAAGCGTAAAAAAATCACCAAAACATTAGCGAAAGCTGGTGTAGTTTACGAAAGTAAAAAACTATATGACAATCAAGTCGGAACTTGGATAACTAAGGTTTTAAAAGGGCAAGGTTACGCGATAGAACCAAAAGCAAGTTTAATGTTGGTTGAATTTTTAGGAACAGATTTATCAAAAATTAGTAACGAATTAGATAAATTAAAAATTGTTTTACCAAAAGGACATACAATTTCTGCAAAAGACATTGAAGATAACATCGGAATAAGCAAAGACTACAATAATTTTGAACTGCGTAAAGCTATTGGCGAAAAAGATCAATTAAAAGCCTATAAGATTATTGATTATTTTGCTCAAAACCCAAAAGATAACCCAATTGTAGTTACTACTAGCTTAGTGTTTAGTTTCTTTTCGCAGGTATTGCAATATCATGGAACTAAAGATAAAAGTCCTACTAATTTGGCAAAGGTTTTAAAAATAAATCCTTATTTTTTAAAAGATTATGATGTAGCTTTTCGCAATTACCCTATGAAAAAAGTTAGTGCAATTATTGCATCTTTAAGAGATATAGATGTCAAAAGCAAAGGAGTTGGAGCAAATGCTTTACCTCAAAGCGATTTATTAAAAGAAATGTTAATTCACATATTTAAATAAAAAATCAAAAGATTGAAAGATTGAAAAAAAGGATAGTTATATAGATTTTTAGATTTTTGACATTGAGATTGTAATTGATTTTTACAATTGACATTGATTTTTGAACTTGAAAATCATACCTTTGTTATCCTTATAAAAACGATAAAATGGGAATGAATAAAAATACAGTATTAGCTTGGGCTACATTCATTATGATTATTATGGGAATCATTCTAATTGGATTAGCAATTTATAGATATGCAGATGTTGCCGGTTGGGGATTTGCAGCAGTAGGAATTGGTTTCTTTTCAATTGCATGGGTTTTTAATGCCTTAAAGGGTAGAATGTAATTAGTTTTCAGATTTCCGACAAGGCAATTAACAGATTTTCATGCAACAGACAACAAATAAAAACAAAAAAAATGTCAGACGATAAAAAAGTAATATTTTCAATGTCTAAAGTAAATAAGATTTACTCTAGTACAAACAAACAAGTTTTAAAAAATATTTATTTAAGTTTCTTTTATGGAGCTAAAATTGGTATTCTAGGTTTAAATGGTTCTGGTAAATCATCTTTATTAAAGATTATTGCTGGTCTAGATAAAAACTTTCAAGGAGATTTGGTTTTCGCACCAGGTTATAAAGTAGGTTATTTAGAGCAAGAACCACAATTAGATGAAACAAAAACGGTAATAGAAATCGTAAGAGAAGGAGCCGCTGAAATTTATGCTTTACTTGACGAATTCAATACAATTAATGATCAGTTTGGATTACCAGAGGTTTATGAAGATGCAGATAAAATGCAAAAACTAATGGACAGACAAGCCGATTTACAAGACAAAATCGATGCTGCTGGTGCTTGGGAAATTGATAACAAATTAGAAGTTGCGATGGATGCTCTTCGAACTCCAGAAGGAGATACACCAATTAGTGTGCTTTCTGGTGGAGAAAGAAGACGTGTAGCATTATGTCGTTTATTATTACAACAACCCGAAGTATTACTGTTAGATGAACCAACCAATCACTTAGATGCTGAATCTGTACTTTGGTTAGAACAACATTTACAACAATATCCAGGAACTGTAATTGCTGTAACGCATGATAGATATTTCTTAGATAATGTTGCAGGTTGGATTTTAGAATTAGATAGAGGTGAAGGTATTCCTTGGAAAGGAAACTATTCTTCTTGGTTAGACCAAAAAACAAAACGTATGGAGCAAGAAGAAAAATCTGCGTCTAAACATAGAAAAACTTTAGAACGTGAGTTGGATTGGGTTCGTCAAGGAGCAAAAGGAAGACAAACCAAACAAAAAGCACGTTTACAGAACTACGATAAGTTATTAAACGAAGATCAAAAAGCATTAGACGAAAAATTAGAAATTTATATTCCAAATGGTCCAAGATTAGGAACAAATGTAATTGAAGCTAAAAATGTAGCTAAAGCTTTTGGAGATAAATTATTATATGACAACTTAAACTTTACACTTCCACAAGCTGGAATTGTTGGTATTATTGGTCCAAATGGTGCTGGTAAATCAACTATTTTCAGAATGATTATGGAAGAACAACAACCAGATTCAGGTTCTTTTGAAATTGGTGATACAGTAAAAATAGCTTATGTAGATCAAGCCCATTCAAATATTGATCCAGAAAAATCAATTTGGGAAAATTTCTGTGATGGTCAAGAATTAGTTATGATGGGCGGAAGACAAGTGAATTCGAGAGCCTATCTTTCTCGTTTTAACTTTGGTGGAAGCGAACAGAACAAAAAAGTAGCCACTCTTTCTGGTGGAGAACGTAACAGATTGCATTTGGCAATGACTTTAAAAGAAGAAGGAAACGTTTTGCTTCTAGATGAGCCTACAAATGATTTAGATATCAATACGTTACGTGCACTTGAAGAAGGTTTAGAAAACTTTGCAGGTTGTGCCGTGATTATTTCGCATGATAGATGGTTCTTAGACAGGGTTTGTACTCACATATTAGCATTTGAAGGAGATTCAGAAGTCTATTGTTTTGAAGGAAGTTTCTCTGAATATGAAGAAAATAAACGCAAACGATTAGGTAAAGAAGTTACCCCAACAAGAATAAAATACAAAAAATTAATACGATAATTTAAAAAGTACATTATTTTATATAGCAAAAAATATATAGTAACATTTTTACTACTATTTGCTTCCTTTTTCTTTTATGCTCAACAAGCCAAATCGAAAAAGGAAGTTTTATCTATGCTAATTGAATCTGGAAATCATTTCAATAAATTAGAAAATCAAAAATCTTTAGATAAAGCTAAAATGGCTTTAAACTTTGCAGTTAAATTAAATGATGATGAATTAATTGCAAAATCCTATAATATTATTGGACTAAACTTCGATGAATATTTAGATACTGCTAAAGCAATTGAATATTATCAGAAAGGGATTAATCACGCTAATTTAACAGAAAATGATTCTGTTAAGCAGTGGATCTATAACAACCTTGGAAATGTCTACGCCTATAGTAAGGTTGATATTGCAAAAAGTATATTATACTACAAGAAAGCATTAACTTATGCTATTAAGATAAGAGATGAAGTTGAAATTAACTACATAAAACAAAATATTGCAAATGCTTATTTTGCAGAAAAAAGGTATAATATTGGAAAAATTTATTTAGATGAAATTGCAAATTATGTCAACAGTAGAGGAGAAGTAGAAGCGCGATTGACTTATAACTCTTTGTTGGGTGAATATTATAATTATTTAAATAATTATGCTTTAACTGAAAAATATTATCTAAAAGCAGTAGAAATTTCAAGAGAAAATAAGACAGAATTAATTGAAAGTAATATTGCTGATTTGTATTTTAAGTTTTCAAAATTTTACGCTACTCAAAAAAAATATGACAAAGCTTATTACTTCTTAAATCAATCAGAGATTTTAAAAAGTAAAATTTTTAATGAAGAGAAAATTTCTAAGATTAGAGAAACTCAAAGTTCAATAGAATTAGATGAATATAAAAGAGAAATTGATCGAATTGAAGTAGAAAATAAATCCTATATAAAAAGCCTAAGCATAAATAAAACCATTAATATTTTATTAATTTCACTCTACGTAATTATTGGAATATTATTCATTCTACTTTATAGAAATTACAAAATAAGATCAAAATTAAATACTGTCTTAGAAACTCAGAACTCAAAATTAGCAATTGCAAAATTAAAAGCTGAAGAAAACTCAAACTTAAAAAGTCAATTTGTATCAACAGTTACTCATGAAATAAGAACACCTTTATATGGAATTATAGGATTAATTAATTTACTTATTGAAGAGCATAAAGAGTTAAAAAACAATCAAAAAATTAAATCGTTGAGTTTTTCGGCCAATTATTTATTAATGTTAATTAACGATATTTTACAAACAAATAAGTTAGAGAATAAGAACTTATCTTTAGACTCAAATGAATTCTCTATTGAACAAGTGATTAAAAAAATCATAAATTCACTTCAATATTTAGGGAAACAAAACAACAATAAAATAAAATTTACCCTAGACGATAATTTTCCCAAACATGTTTATGGCGACAAGACAAAATTTGTCCAAGTTATAATGAATTTGATTACAAACGCTTTGAAATTCACAAACAATGGACTAGTAGAAATTGATGTCAAGATTTTAAATAAAACAGAAAAAGACATTAAAGTTCAAATTAACATAAAAGATAATGGAATTGGAATTGATGAACATGAACAAAAATTAATTTTCAATAAGTTTATTCAATTAAATAGAAGGCAAACTGATTATCAGGGAACCGGATTGGGATTATATATAGTAAAAAGTCTAGTTGAGATTTTGAACGGAAAAATTACCCTACAAAGTAAAGAAAATACAGGAACAGTAATACATTTAGAGTTGAATTTTAGACTTGAACCAGATAAAAATATAACAACTTTAAAAAAAGTAAAAAAGAAATTAAAAAAATCAAAGCAATCCATAAAAGTATTAATTGTAGAAGACAACAAAATCAATCAATTAATAACAAAGAAAATTATAGAAAAAAATAATTTTTCAGCAACAGTTGTTGATGGAGGTTTTCAGGCAATTGAGGAATTAGAAATTAATAAACATGATATTATACTAATGGATATTAATATGCCTGAAATTGATGGTTTTGAAACAGCTATAAGAATAAAAAAAACAAATCCTAATTTGCCGATAATAGCATTAACAGCTTCAGATGTAAACGAAATTAAAAATAAAATATCTCAATCAGAAATTGATGAAGTTATTATAAAACCTTTTGATGAAAAAGAGCTAGTTTCAATTATTCATAAATATTTAACTATATAAAATGAGAATATTTACTTTATTTTTTGGCTTATTCTTGTTTTTTCAATCTTGTCAAGATGATTCAAAAATTGAAACCATAACAATTAAAAATCAATATTCATTGGACGTTTATACAAATATGTCCAAAACGAATGAATTAAATGATGAAGCTTCTTTACAATATCAAAATATTTTTAAAGAAATATATGTTGTTGTTATTGATGAAAGTGCAGAACAATTTAACACTAGTATTGTTGATAATGATTTAGTTGATCTATATAAACCAAATTTAAATGGATACTCAAAATTAATAATTGATGGATTTGAACCTGAAGCAAACATTAAAAAAGTTTCAAAAGAGAAAGACACTTTAATAAATGGATTAGAAGCTAAGGTTATTGAATTTGAAGGAAAAGTGAATGAATATAAAGTTTACTATCAATTGGCTTTTATAAAATCTCAAAAGTCGTATTACCAAATTATGACATGGACATTAATGGAGAATAAAGAAAAATTAAAAAATAAATTAGATAAGATGACTTATTCTTTTAAAGAGATTAGAAGTAAAACAGTCGCAAAATAAAAAAAGAAGCTATATTTTAGCTTCTTTTTTTTATCAATTAATTAATACCAACGTTTCTTATTCTTCTTTGAAGTTTCAGATTTTCTGGAATTAGTATCTTTATTCTTATTTCTTAAATCAGGTTTTTTATCTGTACTATTAGAAACAGCGTTTAGATCTAAAACATAAGGATGATCTTCAACGACCTTAATTTTTATTCTAATTAACTTTTCAATATCTTTTAAATAAGCTTTTTCTTCTTTATCACAGAATGAAATTGCTAATCCACTTTTTCCTGCTCTACCAGTTCTACCAATACGGTGAACATAAGTTTCTGATATATTTGGAATGTCAAAATTTATTACAAAAGGCAAGTCATCAATATCGATACCTCTTGCAGCAATATCAGTAGCTACTAAAACAGAAATTTTCTGATCTTTAAAATCTTTTAAAGCTCTTTGTCTGGCATTTTGTGACTTGTTTCCATGAATTGCAGCTGCTTTAACACCATCTTTTTCTAGTGCTTTTACCACATTATCTGCTCCGTGTTTGGTTCTTGTAAAAACTAAAATATTTTTTAAATCATCATTTTTAATTAAATGATATAATAATTTGCGTTTATCACCTTTGTCAACAAAATATACTTTTTGATCAACTTTTTCAGCTGTACTAGAAATTGGATCGACAGAAATGTATTTTGGATTGGTTAAAAATTTATCAGCCAATTCTCTAATTGCAACTGGCATAGTAGCAGAAAACAATAATGTTTGACGATTATCTGGAGTTAGTTTAACAATTTTTTTTACATCATTAATAAAACCCATGTCTAACATTTGATCAGCTTCATCTAAAACTAAATGATGCAAATAATCTAAATCAATATAGCCTTGTTTGTTTAGGTCTAAAAGTCTTCCTGGTGTTGCGATTAATACATCAACTCCTTTTCTTAATTGATCAACTTGTGAAACTTGACTTACTCCACCAAAAATAACCATTGATCTTATATTGGTGTATTTTCCATAAGAATCAAAGTTTTCTTGAATTTGAATAGCTAATTCACGAGTAGGAGTTACTACTAGTGTTCGAATATGTTTTGATTTCTTGTTAGAAGAACCAACAATTCTATGTATTAAATTGATGATTGGAATAGCAAAGGCACCTGTTTTTCCTGTACCTGTTTGTGCACAAGCAACTAAGTCTAAACCTTCTAAAACTGCTGGGATTGCTTGTTCTTGTATTGGAGTTGGTTTTTCATAACCAATCTCTTCAACCGCTTGTTGTATGTTGGGAATTAAATTTAATTCTTTAAAAGTCATTTATTTTTTTTTTACAAAGGTAATCAAAAAAAATAGAGTTGTTTTTTTATTTGATAACTAGGTAAAATGTAAAAACAGTAACTTTATTAGCTAAGAACAATAGTACAAAAATTATAACATTCTACTTTTCATGAAATCAGTAATCAAGTAAGCTATTAGTTTACCTGTTAAATGATTATTGTTGGTTTGATCTAAATCTGGTGCTCCTTCACAAATGTGCAAATAAGAGGCATTTTTATTTTTTCCAAAATGATGTACAAATTGACGGGCTTTATCAACACCAAATCCTGAATTAGTCATAGCACTAGAGTATACACCTGGTATAGCATCTAAGTCTAATTCAATTCCAAAAGGCTCATTTTTTATAAAGTCTAATGCTACATCTAACTCAGTATCGAAATTTTTTTCTTTTCTAACATCAATTTCTTCATAAGTATTGTAATTAATCGAATCAGGAATAGATTTTATAGTGTTAAAAACACTTTTAGAAACAAACCCTTCATGAAGTCCAAAAACGAAATATTTTTTTAAAAATTGTTCTTCAAAAGCATAAGTAAAACCATTTCCAGAATGTCTTCCTTCCATAATTCTAAAATCAGTATGAGCATCAAAATTAATGGCATTAACCATTTTTCCTTTTCCTAATGCTAATCCTTTAATATTTCCATAAGCGTTGTTATGTCCACCGCCAATAATTATTGGAATTTTCCCATGTTTTACAATAACACTAACTATATGCGAAACTTCTTTATCTATTTGTTCAACTAATTTAAAAAGTTCTTTTCGCTCTTCTTTATTATTTGGATGTAAAGAGGCAGCTTTCTTCATTTCATTTTCTACATTCAAATGGCCTAATAGTATAAGTTTATTTCCTTTGCAAAACTTATTATGTTGAATGTTTACAAGGCTTTTTATCGCACTTGAGTAGGCAGAAGCAGTTCCAGTTCTGCCAAAATTAGCTTTCACTCCTATGTCTTCTGGAATACCAAATAAAACAAAAAGAGCATCAGATTTAGAAATAAAATCTAAAATTGTAGTATCTTTAGGTATTGTAATAATTCGTTCTCCAAATTTTACTTCACCACTTCTATGGTTTGTAATTGCAGCTAAATCAGAAATGCTAAAGGGTATTAAATTATCCATAAATAAAAAAAAATAGAATTCAAAAATACTATAATCTTATATATTTTCGTTATTAAATCTAAAGAATGTACATTTGTACTTTAAAAAAAAAATATTAAAAATGGAAAGCAATCAAAACAATTCAAAATTAAAGGCAATAATTCTAATATTATCTTTATTGTTATTAGGTAGTATGGCCTATATGTTTAAAATGAGTTCTGACTCAAAAAAAGAAATTGAGTTAACTGAAGGAAAGTATGATAAAATACTTTCAGAGAAAGAATTAGTTTTAAATGATTTAGAACAAATGAAAGCTATGTATGATAGTGAAATTGCTAGTAATACTTCTTTAAAAGAAGAACTTGAGGCTGAAAAAGCAAAGGTTGAAGCTTTAATTGTAAGAGTTAAAAAAGGGGAATCAGTTGCTAATTATAAAAACGACTATATTCGTTTAAAAAGAGAAATGGACAGTCTAATAGCTGAAAACACCAAACTTAAAGAAGAAAACATATTACTAACTAAAAATTTAGATAGTACAAATGTAGTTTTGGATGAATCAAAAAAATACAATGATACTTTAGTCAATCAAAATGAAAAGTTATCAAAAACAGTTGAAAAAGGACAAAAATTAATTATTGTTAATCTAAAAACGATTGCTGTAAAAGAAAGAAGTTCTGGAAAACAAATTGAAACTGAAAAAGCAAGTAGAGCAGATAAATTAAAAATTAGCTTTACAATTGCCGAAAATTCAATGGCTAAATCAGGAGAAAGAGAATATTATATTCAGGTAATTGATGCTTCTAATAATGTTCTAGGAGATAAAAAATCAATTACTTTTAATGATAAATTATTAACTTATAGTTTTATTTCAAAAGTAAAATTCGAAAACAGCACAGTAGATGTTTATGAAGAATTATCAGGTAAAGACTTTGCAAAAGGAAAATATTACATTAATATTTTTAGTAAAGGAGACTTAGTTGCTAACTCTACTTTTGATTTGAGATAATTAAAACTGAATAGTATAAAAAAGCATCACAAAAGTGATGCTTTTTTTATGAAATAAATTGACCTTCAATCATTACTTTATCAATCAAATTACTGGTAAATTCATAAGGTAACTGATAAAAAGAGGTCAGTGGTTTTGTAATAATAATATTTGCTTTTTTTCCTTTAGTAATGCTACCATGAGTTTCTGAAATTCCCATAGCATAAGCACCATTTATGGTAGCAGCATTAATAGCTTCTTCTGGTGTCATTTTCATTTTTATACAAGCTGCAGCTACAACAAAATTCATATTTCCAGATGGAGTTGTACCAGGATTAAAGTCAGTAGCAATTGCTAAAGGTAATCCAGCATCAATCATTTTTCGGGCTGGAGTATAAGGAATTGTAATAAAATAAGAGCAACTTGGTAAAGCTACAGGCATAGTTTTGCTGTTTTTTAAAACTTCAATATCTTCATCAGTCACAACTTCTAAATGATCTACCGATAAAGCATTGTTTTCAACACAAGCCTTTATTCCATCAATTGCTGTAAACTGATTCACATGAATTTTTGCTTGTAAACCATATTTTCTTCCAGCTTGTATTATTTTGATAGTTTCAGCAACTGAAAAATAGCCAGTTTCTAAAAATGCATCAATATAGTCTGCTAAATTCTCTTCAGCAATTTTCGGAATCATTTTATTAATAATCAAATCAATATAAGCTGTATGATTTTCTTTAAATTCAATAGGAAATGCATGTGCTCCTAAAAAAGTTGCTTTAATTTTAATGGGATAATTTTCTTTTAATTTTTTTATTACTCGTAGCATTTTTAATTCACCTTCAACAGTTAAACCATAACCCGATTTTATTTCAACAGCTCCAGTTCCTTGTTGCATAACTTCTTCTAATCGAAGTTTAGATTGTTCATAAATATCATTTTCAGAAGTTTCGTTAAGTTTTTGCGCCGAATTTAATATTCCACCACCACGAGTTGCAATTTCTTCATAAGAAAGACCATTTATTCTATCCACAAATTCTTGAATGCGATTACCAGCATAAACAATATGGGTATGGCTATCAACCCAAGTTGGCAAAACTATTTTCCCTGTTACATCAATAATTTCAGCCTCATTAATTTTAGGACAATCAACCATCTTTCCAAAGTCAGAAATAATATTATTATCAAGCAGTAAAAAAGCATCATTAATTATAGGTAAAACATTCATTTCTTTGCCAGACACTATTTCTATTGAGTTTTCTCTAACTTGAAGCAATTCTTTAATGTTAATAAGTAGTGTTTTCATTGTTTGTAATAATTTTTGTAAAAGTAGACTCGATTTTTAAAAACTCCTATCTTTGAACTATAAAATTTAGAATTTTGAGAAAAATTAAATATAAAAAAGGTAGAAAAATTCAACCAACTCAAGTTGAATATACCGGAATTTATAAAGATAAAGAAACTGAATTACAGTTATTTGTATATAATGATGAAAGTTTAATTGAATTTCAAAAAATTTCTACAGATGAGTTTTTTAATTCTAAAGTCAATACAAAAAGTAATTGGTTAAATATTCATGGACTAAACAATGTTGAACTTATTAAAAAGTTAACTGAAAATCTAAAATTAAATCCTTTAATTGTATCAGATATTGTTAATATTTCTAGAGGAACAAGCTTAGATGAATTAGACAACACATTATTCTTTAGTGTTAAATCAATTTTGCCTAACGAAGACAAAGACTCAATTAGCATTGAACAAATTAGTTTTTTATTGCAAGAAGATTTAATTGTTTCTTTTCAAGAAAAAAGAGGCGATTTTTTTACACACATTAGAGAACGATTAAGAACAAATGTTGGAATAGTAAGAAAAAAGAAAGTGGATTTTCTTTTGTATCTTTTGTTAGATGCGATTATTGAAAATTTTTATATTACAATTGAAGAAAAAGAAAATAAAATAGAAGAATTATTGGCGCTATCAAAAGTTTCTGATGATCCTTTTATAATGCAAGATATTGAAAAGGCTAGAGAAATTTTACATTTACTAAAGCGTTCCGTAATTCCCTTGAGAGACGCATTATATACAATAAAAACAATTAAATATGATGATGAATTAAACTTTATTGAGCCATCAAATTTTGTTTATTTTGGAAGACTACATCAAAAAACGCTTGAGTTAATTGAGCAAATTGAATATGATATGAATGCTTTAGACAGTGCTAGTAACTTTTTTTACACAGCACAAAGTCATAGAATGAATGAAGTTATGAAAATACTGACTGTAATTTCTTCTGTTTTTATGCCGTTAACATTTATTGCTGGAATATATGGGATGAATTTTGATAATTTACCAGAATTACATTGGAAATACAGTTATTTCTTCGTCCTTGGAATCATGTTTGTTATCGTTTTATCGATGATTTATTATTTTAAAAAGAAAAAATGGTTTTAGTTTAACATTTGTTGTTAAGTAATTTTTAAAACCCAAATAAAGAATTAATTTTGCCAAATGCAACACAACGTACTAATTTTAGATTTCGGTTCACAATACACTCAGCTAATCGCTAGACGAGTTCGTGAACTTAATATATTTTGCGAAATATATCCTTACAACAATCCTCCAAAGGATTTGTCAACTTTTAAAGCCGTAATATTATCGGGTAGTCCATTTTCTGTTAGAGCTGAAGATGCACCACATCCTGACTTGTCAGAGATTAGAGGTAAAAAGCCTCTATTAGCAGTTTGTTATGGTGCTCAATATTTAGCCCATTTTTCTGGTGGAGAAGTAGCTCCTTCAAACATAAGAGAATATGGAAGAGCTAATTTATCGTTCATAAAAGAAAATGAACCTTTTTTAGAAAATATTAGTAAAGATAGTCAAGTTTGGATGAGTCATTCAGACACAATTAAAACTTTGCCAACAAACGCAGTAAGAATTGCAAGTACAAAAGATGTAGAAAATGCAGCTTACAAAATTGAAGGTGAAACGACTTATGCTATTCAATATCATCCAGAAGTTTATCATTCAACTGATGGAAAGCAAATGTTAGAAAACTTTTTAGTAAAAATTGCTGAAGTTCCTCAAAATTTTACTCCAAACGCTTTTGTGGAAGAAATGATTGAAGAACTAAAAAACAAAGTCAAAGACGATAAAGTAGTTTTAGGTCTTTCTGGTGGAGTTGACTCAACTGTTGCTGCAGTTTTATTGCATAAAGCTATTGGAAAAAATTTATATTGTATCTTTGTAAACAATGGCTTATTACGTAAGGATGAGTATGTTAGCGTTTTAAACCAATACAAAGGTATGGGTTTAAACGTTAAGGGAGTTGATGCTTCGGCACGCTTTTTGAAAGCTCTTGCAGGTGTAGATGATCCAGAGACAAAACGTAAGGCAATTGGTAATGCTTTTATTGAAGTTTTTGATGATGAAGCAAACCAATTAAAAGACGTAAAATGGTTAGCTCAAGGAACTATCTATCCAGATGTTATTGAATCAATATCAGTTAATGGACCTTCAGCAACGATAAAATCTCATCATAATGTTGGTGGTTTGCCTGATTTTATGAAATTGAAAATTGTCGAACCTCTTCGAATGTTGTTTAAAGATGAAGTAAGAAGAGTAGGCAAAACCTTAGGAATAGATCCTGAATTATTAGGAAGACATCCTTTTCCTGGACCAGGTTTAGCTATTAGAATTTTAGGAGATATTACTCAAGAAAAAGTAGATATTCTTCAAGAAGTAGATGCAATTTTTATTAATGGTTTAAAAGAGCATGGATTGTATGATAAAGTATGGCAAGCTGGTGCAATTTTATTACCTGTAAATAGCGTTGGAGTAATGGGAGATGAACGCACATATGAAAAAGTAGTAGCTTTAAGAGCTGTTGAATCTACTGATGGTATGACAGCTGATTGGGTACATTTACCGTATGAGTTTTTAATGAAAATATCTAATGAGATAATAAATAAAGTTAAAGGTGTTAATAGAGTAGTTTATGACATTAGTTCTAAACCACCAGCAACAATAGAATGGGAATAAAAATTTTATTCTTTTTAATAATTAAAGTTTAACCCAAATCTTAAATTATGATTTTAAAAGTTCACCAAAAAAGGGAAAGTAATTTTACACTTATGAGTAGAAAATTAGTTTTATTTTTAGTTTTGCTAT
>NZ_CAXBFR010000016.1:0-37579 GCF_963975005.1 uncultured Flavobacterium sp. | reverse complement strand
TTACAAAGTTTTGATAAGTTTTGTGGCCCAAGTACATTAATTGAATAGGCTTTTTCTGGTTCTGATTCTGCTTTATCAACTGCTGTATATGCTGCTGCATTTATACAATAATCAGGAATAAACTCATTGAAAACGTCATTTACATTGTCATAATCTGTGATATCTAACTTTTTTGAATCACAAAACACAAATTCAATTTCAGGGTGTTTTTCTGCAATAAATTGAAGAGATTGACCTAATTGTCCGTTTGCTCCTGTCACTAAAACTACCATACTTTCTTAGCGTTTTTTAATTCTTGTAAAATTTGGTCTTTTTCAGAAATAATGCATTTCTCAATTGGAAATTGCCAATCTATATTTAGTGAAGAATCGTTAAACATTATTCCACCTTCACTTTCTTTGTTGTAAAAATTATCACATTTATAGAAAAAAGTAGCTGTTTCGCTTAAAACAACAAAACCATGTGCAAAACCTCTTGGTACAAAAAATTGTTTTTGGTTTTCTCCTGAAAGTACTATAGATTCATATTGACCAAATGTTTTAGATTCTGGTCTAATATCAACGGCTACATCTAAAACTTCTCCTTGAAGAACTCTTACTAATTTTGCTTGAGCATGTTCTCCTGTTTGATAATGTAAACCTCTCAAAACTCCTTTTGAAGAATAAGACTGATTATCTTGAACAAAATGAACTGTTTTACCTATTCCTTTTGCAAAAGTATTTTCATTAAAACTTTCCATAAAATAACCTCTTTCGTCTTTGATTATTTTTGGTTCAATGATAAAACAACCTTCTAGTTTTGTTTCTATAAAATTCATATCAATATCAATTGCAAAAATTAAAATTCAATTCAATCTTTATGTACAATAATTTCTTTATTTAACTTTTTCTATTCTTGTAATAAACTCATTAAGTGTATTCCATAACCACTTTTTAGTAAAGGTTGTGCTAATTCCTTTAATTGATTAGCATCAATGAATCCCATTTTAAAAGCAGCTTCTTCTATAGCTCCAATTTTTAACCCTTGTCTCTCTTCAATAACTTGTACAAACTGTCCCGCTTGCATTAAAGATTGGAAAGTTCCAGTATCTAACCAAGCTGTTCCTCTATCTAAAATACTTACTTTTAAAGTACCTCTTTTTAAATATTCTTTGTTGACATCTGTAATTTCTAATTCTCCTCTGTGACTTGGCTTTATGTTTGCGGCAACCTCAACAACTGAGTTGTCATAAAAATAGATTCCTGGTACAGCATAGTTAGATTTTGGCATTTCGGGTTTTTCTTCAATAGAAAGTACATTTCCATCTTTATCAAAATCAACAACACCATAACGTTCTGGGTCATGAACGTGATAAGCATAAATGATTCCACCATCAGGATTGTTATTTGCTTGAAGTAATTCCGCTAAACCCGTTCCATAGAAAATATTATCTCCTAGAATTAAAGCTACTTTGTCGTCTCCTATAAATTCATTTCCTATGATAAAAGCTTCTGCTAATCCATTTGGGTTTTCTTGAACAGCATATTCAAAACGACAACCTAGTTTTTTTCCATCACCAAGTAATTGCTGAAATAACGGCAAATCATGAGGTGTTGAAATGATTAATATTTCACTTATTCCTGCCCACATTAGAGTTGACAAGGGATAGTATATCATTGGTTTATCATAAATAGGCATCATTTGCTTACTTACCGCTAATGTTAAGGGATGAAGCCTTGTTCCTGAACCACCTGCTAATATAATTCCTTTCATATTTTAAGTTTATTGCTTAATTCTTAATTTTTGTTTATTATATATTTTTAGAAATGCTAACCCAATTAAATAAAATAAAATTAATAAAATTGGAAATAAAATTTTAGAATTTAATACCAATGGAACGTATTTTCTAATATTTAAAACAATACTTTCTTCTTTAATTATTTTATCTGATATAATCTTACTTGTTTTTAAAAGATGACTCTCAGAAATTAAATTGTCTTTTTTATTTACTAACTCTGGAATGCTACTGTTTTCTGAAATAGATACATTTAAACCTCCTTTACTATTTGAAGATAATAAAGAAATTATTTTATCAACTTGTTTAATTAGTGAATCGTTTGCGATTAATTTTTCTTCTAAGTTTTGTTGATGTATTTTCTGTTGTTCTAAAAAATATTGGCTTTTATTTAAATAAGTAAGAATCGGATCAATTAAGTCTTCTCTTTTCCACATACCCTTTGTAACTATTGTAACTTTATGGTGATAATAGTTTTTACTAGTCATTTCAGAGTTTAATATTTTTTCTATATTACCATCTTCTGCCATCAATTTTATTAACTCAAAATTATTTTCTTGATCTTTATTATTAATAAAATTATATATAGCTGGGTATGCTTCAATTGAAATACTTGAAATATTTTCGTAATCTTTTATACCAATATTTTTAAAAAAAACGGGGTCACCTTCTCTTAATTTAGTATTTAATTCTTCTATTTTTTTGTATAAATACTCATTACTTCCAAAGTTTGGAATAACTGATATTTCATGCTCATAATTTTTCTTCCCATCAGCTAAATAAGCTAATGCAACACCCACAATAAATAAAATAATGATAATGATAATCTTTTTTTGAATAAAGAAAATTAAATTAAAAAATGAATTTATAATGTTTTTAAAAAAACCTGATACCTTATTAAATAACTGACCTAAATCTATTTCTTGTTCTTGAGAATTTGTACTCATGTGATTTATTTTGTGTTAAATATTTGTTCTAAAATCTTTATTGTAATTAAATAAGTTGGTTTAACTCCTGTTGTTCCTAAACCTCCAGAAGCTAATGTACTACCTGTTTCTAAAGGATTATCTGAAGCGTAATAAGCATATCTAACTTTTACATTAGGATTGATACTTTTTCTAATTTTTGAGGCTGACTGAATAGCCTTTTGATAATAAGCTCCTTCCATTTCTAAACCTATTGCTTCCCAAGTTGATTCATGGAAAAATTTCAACAAATCTCTATTCTGAAGTGATGTTCCTAAAACAGTAACCATTGGTCCAGCAAAAACAGATATTCCATTTTCTTCAAACATTTCCTTGGTTAATTCATTTTCAAAAGGATAATTATCTGCTGTTCCTTCATTAATATGAGCACAAGGAATCATTATATCACCTTTTCCTCCTTCAAGAATTCCTGCTTTACCCATAATTGAAACTGACTCAACATTTAAGAAAATCTTTGTCTTGTCTATTTTATAAGGTTTTAATAACTCATCAATTGTTTCAAAAGCTTGTTCTCCGAAAGCATAATCCATTACGATTAAAACGGGTTTGTCTTTTTCAAATGAAGCTGATGGAAAAGCTGATTTTTTGAAATCTATTTGAGCAGTATCAAAAATTTGTACATCAATGTTCGTTCCTGAAGTATCTGGCAAAGAAATCATTCCGTTTTTAAGAGCGTAATCTTCAACTTTTTTACGTAAATCTTTATTATTAGAACCACTTAAATCTTCAAAAACCTGAAATTCTGTAGCATCTTTGTATTTTTTTCCAAGAACTGGTTCTGCAAAGATAGAATTCATAACACTGTGCATATTAGCACTAATAATATGGATTGGTCGTTCTATTAAATTGTTTTTTTGTAAAACCTCTTTAATACTATTTGCCCAAATTTCTCCATAAATATGATGTCCTAATCGTTCTCTTAAAATCGGACTAAAAGTTATAGTTCTTTTGTTATTTAAAACTAATTCCTCAATAGCTAATTTTCCTAACCAGTACACAATATGTAAAAAACGTTCTGGTGCTTCTGG
This sequence comes from uncultured Flavobacterium sp., assembly GCF_963975005.1. Lineage (GTDB taxonomy): Bacteria > Bacteroidota > Bacteroidia > Flavobacteriales > Flavobacteriaceae > Flavobacterium. Next base: position 33,791 of record NZ_CAXBFR010000016.1, on the reverse strand, counting down.
AGTAGAAAAATCTGGATAAATAGATTGAACTTCTGCAAATGTTCTTCCTAAAACACTTGAAATATGTGAAATGGCTTTTTCTCTTTCAACTACAGTCAGTTTTTTATTTTGAAGAACTAATTCTTCTAGTTTTTGCCAATCACGAGTAACTTCTCCAATTTCATCTATTAAAACGCGGTCTTTTATTTTGTGTGATTCAATAAAAATAAAAGTCAAATGCGTCAAAATATCATAAATATCAGATCGACCACGTGTGATTTCCACGTTCATTTGTTCGTCGTCAATTCTATAACAATTTCTTCTTCTTTTTGGAGGAACAATAGCTTTAAAATGCGAATTAGCATATCCTTCATCTGAAGTCAAGTTTATAAAACGACATTGTTCTATTCCAACAGGAAGTCTTTCAATAACGTATAATAAGCCGCTTAATTCGACTTTTTCTTCAGCTATACTTCCATAAATTTCTGGACGTAATGATAATAAGGCTTCACGCAAAGTTTCTCCAGAAATGCCCATTGGTTTATAAAAACCTCTGTTAAAAAGGTGACGCATGCTTATGTATAAACGTTCAATTGCAGCTGATGATTCTTGTGCTCTTGATCGTGATATGTTTTTAATTTCTTTCATAATCTGATTTTCTAACCTGCAAATATAAGATTTTTAGTTTTGTGTGGTTGCAATTGATATTTTAAAGTCTGGAAAAAAATTTGCTTTTTCAATCTTCTTCCAATTTCCTTTAATATAAGAGTAAACGTTTGCTTCAATATTTGTAGCATTAATAGAGGGTGAAATTAGACTATTATTCGTTTTATTGAAAATGGCATTATATTGATTTTGCTTAATGTTTATTGATTCTAATGCTATGTAAAAACCTTCTTCAGGAATTTCAATTTCTTTATCCAAAAGATCAATTTCTCTTAATTCATTGAAGTGATAAACAGCATAAGGTTCTCTTTTTTCTGAAGTTTCCATTTTGACAATTATAGATTCTGTTAAAATTTCTTCTCCTACTTTATGAAGAGAATCTACTTTAAAAAAGCGAATTTTAAAAACATTTGTTTTTTGGGTAAGATTTACTGCTTTAAAGCTAAATTTATCTAGTATAATCTTTTTATTAGAAGAGTTAATACCTTCTATAAAATAAGCTTTTAAACTTGTTGATAAAGAAGATGTAGTCTTAAGAGAAGAAGAATTATTAGTTTGAAAATCTATCCATTGCTTTTTTTGATTATATAGATTGATATTCTCTTTTTCTTGATTATTTAAAATTGGTTTTAAAAGGATTTTTTTACTTAAACCTTCAACAGTAATTTTCTTTTCTTCATAACCTGTTGTAAAAAACCATAATGTATCTTGTTTGGTTAAATTTTCTGCTTTAAATTTTCCTTTTTTATTTGAAGAAAAATTAAATTCTGGTTTTGAAGTAAATACTCCAACATAAGGAATTGGTTTGCCTGAAATACTATCCAAAACCACTCCTTTTATTTGGGCTGAAAGGGAAAGTGTAGTTAGTAATAAAAGAATGATTTTTTTCATTTGTGATTTAAATTGAAAATATTGTCGAATTTTTTAATTAGTTAAGGTTAATTGTAGACTTATATTATGATACGTTTTATATCCTTTTGGCTGAAATTTAAATAAGGACGCTTTATTCTCTTTAATTAAATATACATTAGGTTCTGAATCAAAATATCCAACAATGTGAGGTTCATAAGTAACTCCTTCAAACCTGCCTTTTTTTCCTTCCATTGTATATTTATATTCAAATTTATTTTCTTCTATAACTAAACTTTCAAAAGCAATCATTAAACCTTCTTTTGGAAAAACTAAATTATAACTTGTTAAGTCAATTGTTTGTAGTTGCTTTCCTTTTTTACAAGTTATTATTATTTCATCTTCTAAAATATTTGTTTCAATTTCTTTTAATGAGTCAATTGTGAATATTCGAAGTTTTATTTTTGAATTTTTAACTCTTGATCTTGTTATAAATTTAATTTCTTTAATAAACTGAAATGTTTTGTTTTCCTTTTCAAATTTAAAAAAACGTCCCCACATATGAGATGTTCCTCCATTTCCATATGATGTTCCATCTTTTTTTAATATACCTAAAACTAATTCTTGAGTGTTAAGCTTTCCAATAACAACAACCTCATTTAATTCATAAGTTTTTGGAGCAAGTTTTACAATTAAATTTGAGTTTTTTGATATTTTTTTATCAAAATAACCCAAATTAGAAACATGAATTATGCTTAATGAATCTTTTTGAGGTAAAACAAAATTTCCGTTTTCATCTGTGTTTACACCAATTCTTGAGTTTTCGTATAAAACTGCTGCATAAGCAATAGATTTGCCCGAAATACTATCCAAAACAACTCCTTTTACTTGGGCTGAAAGGGAAAATGTGGTTAGTAATAGTAAAAATAACAGTCTTTGTTCTTTCATCTTTGTTCTATTCTCTACTTAGTTTATCTGCAATTTCTCTATTATCACTTAATCTTGGTAATTTGTTTTGTCCACCGAGTTTTCCAATGGATTTCATATACTCTTGAAAACCGTTTTTGGATACTTTTGAAACGACTAATGTTCTCAAAACTTTACCGATAATTAAATCGTCATAATAGGCATTTTGCTTTCGCATGGCATTATCGATTTTTAACGCAAATTCTTCCAAATTATTGGGTTCGTTTTGAAATTCTATAAACCATTCGTGATAAGGCAATCCTGAATCTGGATTAATTTGTGGAGCAACTGTGAATTCGTTAACTCGAACTTCAGTGTTTTCGGTAGCTTCTTGTAAAGCACTTTCGACTTCTTTTGCAATTACGTGTTCTCCAAAAGCTGAAATAAAGTGTTTAATTCTTCCTGAAACTATTATTCTGTATGGTTTTAAACTGGTAAATTGAACTGTGTCACCAATGTTATATGCCCAAAGGCCAGCATTTGTGGAAATTATTAAAACGTAATTAATACCTAATTCGACTTCTCCAATAGTATATCGCTTAGGTTTTTCTGTATGAAATTCATTATCTTTTATAAATTCATAGAAAATACCTGAATTTAATAACAAAAGCATTCCTTTTTCTGTTTGTGAATCTTGGTAAGCGAAAAAGCCTTCTGAAGCTGGAAATAGCTCAATTGAATCTACTTTTCGACCGATTAAATTTTCGAATTTTGCTCTATATGGTTCATAATTTACGCCTCCATAAATAAATAAATTGAAGTTTTTAAAGATGTCACCAACTGGTTTATTTGCCTTTTCTTTTAGTTTTTCAAAATACATTTGCACCCAAGATGGAATTCCGGAAATAACAGCCATGTCTTCGTTTATAGTTTCATTTACTATAGCATTGACTTTAGTTTCCCAATCTTCTATGCAATTGGTTTCCCAACTTGGCATTCGGTTTTTTTGAAGGTATTTTGGTACAAAATGAGCCACAATTCCTGATAAACGTCCTAACTTTATACCGTTTTTGTCTTCTAACGTTGGACTTCCTTGTAAGAAAATCATCTTTCCGTCTACAAAATCGGCTTTTCTTGTTTCGTGAATATAGCTTAAAATAGCATTTCGAGCAGCCTGAATGTGAAAAGGCATCGATTCTTTAGTTAAAGGAATATATTTGGCTCCAGATGTTGTTCCTGATGTTTTTGCAAAATATAGTGGTTTTCCCTTCCAAAGAATGTCTGATTCTCCTTTTACAACTTTTTCTACATAATTTTTTAGCCCTTCATAATCTCTTACAGGAACATTTTTTACAAAATCTTGATGTGATGTGATTTGCGAGAAATTATGATCTTTTCCGAATTCGGTTTCAGAAGCTTGTTGAATTAAATCTAAAAAAACTTTTTGCTGGGTTTCAATTGGATTTGAAGCCCATTTTTGAGTTTGTGAATGTATGCTTTTGGCAAATATTTTTGCTGCGAAACTTTTTATACTCATAGTTTGTAAATTAGCCCAGACAGGAATGAAAAGCTTTTTTGTGAAAAAATGTAGTTTTTGTGGTTGTAAAAAAGCGACCAAAGGAAGCTCTTTTTATGACTTATAAAAACACATTTTTTGCAAAAAACTTGTAATGGATGGCAGGAAATAGCTTCTAAAAACATTTCTAAAAATTAATAAATTGCGTTGGGTTTATAGGAAAACCTTCTTTCCAAAGTTCGAAGTAGAAATTACCACTATTGTTTTGAAATTCGTTACTTCCTGCTTGACCGATAACTTCCCCAGAACGCACATTGTCTCTTACAGCTTTTGTTAAAAAAGATATGTTTTTATACACTGAAATCAATTCATCTTTATGTTTGATAATCACTACATAACCTGCCGTTGGTGTCCAATCTGCAAACAAAATTGTTCCAGTGGCTACGGCTTTAATTGGTGTGTCTTTGGCAACGGCAATTTCGATTCCATAGTTCTTAGTAACTGGATTGTATTTTTTTATGATTTTTCCGTTTGTAGGTGGAAATAATACAAAGTTGACTTTTGATTTTGATTTATCAAACACGTTGTATTTGTCTTCAATAGCTACTTGATCTCTTAATTTTTGTTCTTCTTGTGTGGCTTTTACATCAAAATCTTCTGGTTTAACAATGTTATTGTTTTGAAGAGAGTCTTTGTTCAATTTTGCATATTCTAGTTCCCCAATTAATACTTTTTTTATAGAAGCAATGTATTTATTGTTTAATTCTACATTGTTTTGAAGGGAATCTGATTTAATAGCCAAAACAATAGCATCTTGTTTTAATTTAGTTGAAGCATACCCTGGAATATACTCACGAAGCGGTGTAAATGCAATTATATAGGTTGTTATCGATATTAAAAAAATAGCAGAAAGTGTCACTCCAACAAAGACGTTCATTAAGTTTAATTTTAATGAAAAAGTTTCTTCAAAGGTATCTTCATTAAGAATTACAAGTCTTCGTTTGTTGAATAATTTATTTTTTAATAGTTGTCTTTTAATTCTTTTTTTGGACATTCTTAAGCGGTTTGTTTTACAAATATAAGAATTATGCTTTGTTAAGAGATTAGCATAAGGATAATAATTCGTTAAAAAAGTAGCATTTGTTATTTTCTTTTTATCTTTGCAGTATTAAATTTTAAAAAAATGAATACATTATCTATATTTTTAGGTGTAATTGGTGCTCCACAAATAATCTTAGTTGTGGTTATCATTTTATTACTTTTTGGTGGTAAAAAAATTCCTGAATTAATGAAAGGTCTTGGTGGTGGTGTTAAAGAGTTTAAAAACGCCATGAAAGAAGAAGAAAATAAAGATTTAAAAAAAGACGAAACTTCTACAAAAGAGTAAGCTTTTTAAAATTTCAAAAAGAAAATCCCAAATTCCAATTTTTGTTGGTGTTTGGGATTTTTTGTTTATTTACTGCAACCTTTTTGTTTTTATATGTCTTAATAGAAATAACTTTAAAATATTAATTACATGAAAAATTTATTCTATCTTTTATCAATGGTTTTGTTAACTTTAACCATTAGTTGCAATGATGATGACAATCTAGTTAACCCTACTACTCAAAACCCAGTAGATGTATATGTTGCTGGACAAAAAAATGAACAAGCTTGTTATTGGAAAAACAATCAACTAGTAATGTTAGACGCTGGAACATTCTTAGGTACTGAATCAATCAAAATAATTGAATCTAGTGGAGATGTATATGTATTAGGAAAAGCTTATCCTTCTGGGGGCAACAATTATGGTGCGAGTTTATTATGGAAAAATGGCGTTTTAACAAACTTAAGTGCCTTGTATTTTAATCAAACTTTAAATAATGCATTAATCATTGATGATTTAGATGTAGTAGGAAATGATGTGTACTTAGTGGGTTACACGAAAGATTGGAGTACTGGTGAATTTAGTTTAAAAACTTGGAAAAATAACATAGCTACAGATTTGTTGAATAATAATACTTCTAATGTTTTTAATAAACCATGTAGTATAAAATTTATGAACAATAATGTGTATGTTACTACTCCTGATGCAGGAATTTATGTAAATACAACATTTCAAAGTGTAACAAATGGTATAGAATTAAAAGGAATTGCTACTAAAAATAATAATGAAATTTATGTTTATGGTTCAAATTCAAACACGAATTCTGTTTATTACAAAAACTTAAATACAAATGTTGAATCAAACAATTCAATCATTCAGAATGTTGAGAAGTTATTGTTTGATGGTAATGAGATGCATTTTAGTAGTTTATTTAACATATATAAAAATTCGATTCTTAATTATTCAATTCCACAAACTGATATTATAAAAACGTTTTCTGTACTAAATGATAATTTGTATACTATTGAAGGTAGTAACAGTCAAATTTTAAAAATAAACAATGTTATAACAATGACAACTGCTGCTGATGAAGTTTACACAAGTTTATTCATTGATTAAAACAAATGCAAATGCAACAACTCAATTGGCATGAAGTTTACAGCATATTATCCCCAAAACTTTTGGGGATTTGTCGTAGGTATATAAAAGATTTGTCAACGGCAGAGGATATTGTTCAAGATTCTTTTATTGTTGCTATTCAAAAAGAAAATGATTTAAAAAACAAAGAAGCCTTAAAGGGTTGGTTAAGTAGAATTGTGATTAATAGAGCAATTAATTATTTGAAAAAAGAAAGCATAGTTAATTATACTGATGCCAATAGTATTGAATTTATAGATGAAACCACTGAAATGAATATAGTAGCAATTGATAAAAAGTCGGCCATTTTAGCTTCTGATTTTAGTCATGAAGATTTATTGGAAGCCATAGATTCTCTTTCTGAAAATCATAAATCGGTTTTTAATTTGTATATCATTGACGAATTTTCGCATATACAAATCAGCAAATTATTAAATATTTCTGTTGGAACATCTAAATCAAGTTTGTCAAGAGCACGGAAAAATATTCAGCAATTCCTTATAAATAAGTTGAATAATAGTAAAACTGACGAAAAGAAAAAAAGAAGAATTGCCTTTTTATTGTTTTTTGGTTTTGGAAATCAAATTTTTGCAAATTATTACAAAAACTCTTTTTCTTCTTTTGAAATTAATCCCAAAAAAGCCTTTGACTCATCCAAAAATATTGAAAATTTAGAATACTTCTTTTTATTAAAAAATAAGAATTATTATAAATATTTAAAAATCGTAGCCTTCTTCTTTTTTATGATTTTATTAGTTCTGTTTTTCCTTAAAGAAGAAAATATATCTGTTTCAAAAACTGAAGAACCTTTCGTAAAAGAAATCCAAATAAATGTTGAATCGGAAAAACGCAAAGATTTTATAAAAGAAGATACCATTATTGAAAAGCCACAACTAAAAAAAGAGGAATTAGTTCTTGAAATTAAGAAACCTCAAATCACAAATAAGGTTAAAACGCCAAAAATTATTGTTGCTAAAGATTCTATAATTGAACCTGAAAATCCTAAAGTCGTAGTCATCAAAAAACAAATTATAAAAAAAGACACTATTTATGTGGAAAAAGAATAATGTTTATTTGGTACTCTTATTAGTACTAAATTTTAGCTTTGCTCAAGAAAAAAAGGTAGATACTGTTTATGTATATGAAGAAATTATTATTAGAGATACTGTTTATGTAGAAAAACCTTTAGATAAAATAAAAATTGATAAAGTAACTATATCTTCAGATAAAAAAGGTAAAAAACCTCAACTCACAATTATTCAAAATAATAAAAAAACAATTATTGCTGTTGATACTTTAGTAATTGAAAAAAAAGAAAAGAGTTTTGATTCTAATTGGAAGTTTGGTTCTAAATTTAATTTGGGATTTATTGCCAATACTTTATTAAAAGAATTTAATGCTAAAAATCAACAAACTATTGGACTGGGAGTTTTTGTAAAAAAAGCAGTTTTTCATCCTAATTTTTCTATAGGAACAGGTTTTGAAACATTTTTGACAATAAATGAATCTCAAATAAATAATGCTGATTCAGCTTCCTTTTTAAATGGTTATTACTTCACCGACGAGGGAAGCCCAAAATTATTTGAAACATTAAATACAAAAGGTTTTCAATTTCAAATACCAGTTCAGTTTTACTGGGAAATTAAAAAGTTCACACCTTCTTTTGGTGTTTTTGGTGCTGTAAGCAATTATGAATCCACATTTAAAGGTTCATCTGGAAATCTTCCCTTAACATTGGATGAATCACAAAAATTTAATGCCAAAACATTCTATTTTGGATACTTATTTCAAGTTGAATATGCTATTTATAAACAATGGTCTATTGGACTAAGTTATTCTTATTCGAATACAAAAAAAATAGTTTTTAAACAAAATGGAGAAACTTTTGCAATAGATAAAAAGCTAACCCAAAACACGTTTGGAATTAGCTTTTTATATCATTTTTAAAAATTATAATATCATCGTCAACTGAATCCTTTTTCGAGCTTCATCCACCTCAACGACTTTTACTTGAACGTGTTGATGGAGTTTTACTACTTCATTTACATCAGAAACAAAGCCTTCTTTTAGTTGAGAAATATGAACCAATCCACTTTCTTTGATTCCAACATCAACGAAACAACCAAAAGCTGTAATGTTGTTGACAATTCCAGGTAAAATCATTCCAACTCTTAAATTGTTCATGGTTTTTACATTAGGATCAAATTCGAATACTTTGGCCGATTTTCTTGGATCTAAACCTGGTTTTTCTAATTCTTTTACGATGTCTTTTAGTCCTAGAATTCCAATTTCTTCTGTTATGTAATTTTCTAGTTTTATTTGACTGATTTTCTCTTTATTTCCGACCAGTTCAGCCACAGAAATTTTTAATTCTTTTGCCATTTTTTCGACAATTTTATAAGCTTCTGGATGAACAGCTGAATTGTCTAAAGGATTTTTTCCATCTTTTATTCTAATAAAAGCTGCGGCTTGTTGATAAGCTTTTTCTCCTAATCTTGGTACTTTTTTGATTTGCTTTCGGTCTTCAAATGGTCCATTTTCTGAACGGTAAGCTATTATGTTTTCGGCCATTTTTTCTCCAATTCCGGAAACGTAGCTTAATAATGATTTACTGGCTGTGTTGATGTTTATTCCAACTGAATTCACACAACGAACTACAACTGTATCTAATTCTTCTTTTAACTTAGTTTGATCTACATCATGTTGATATTGTCCAACTCCAATTGATTTGGCATCAATTTTTACCAATTCTGCCAATGGATCCGATAATCTTCTTCCAATAGAAACTGAACCACGAACCGTTACATCATACGTTGGAAATTCTTCACGTGCAATTTTACTTGCTGAATAAACTGATGCACCAGCTTCTGAAACTACAAATACTTGAACGGGTTTATCAAAAGCGATTTTCTTGATGAAAAATTCGGTTTCGCGACTTGCTGTTCCGTTTCCAATAGAAATTGCTTCAATATTATAAGCATTTACCATCGAACGGATTTTTTTCATCGCCATCCCGCTTTCGTTTTGTGGTGCGTGTGGATAAATGGTTTCGTTGTATAATAAATCCCCTTTTTCATCTAAACAAACGATTTTACAACCACTTCTATAACCTGGATCAATAGCTAAAATTCGTTTTTCACCCAAAGGTGGTGCTAAAAGTAATTGCCCTAAATTTCCAGCAAAAACATCTATGGCTTTTTCATCGGCTTTTGCTTTTGCTTCTCGTAGGGTTTCGTTTGAAATAGCTGGTTCTAATAAACGTTTGTAACTGTCTTTTATAGCGATTTTGACTTGTTCTGTACTTTCATTTCTTCCTTTTAAAATGTTTTCTTCGATGAAATCAATAGCTTCTTCATTATCAACCTCAACTTTTAGTTTGATGAAACCTTCATTTTCTGCACGAAGCATGGCTAATAAACGATGTGAAGGTGCTTTTGAAATAGGTTCTGACCAATCAAAATATTGTTTGAATTTTTGTGCGTCTTCTTCTTCAGCTTTCTTTTTAACCACTTTTGTAGTTACAGTTGCTTTTCTTTGGAACAAACGACGCAAATTCTTTCTAATGTAAACATTTTCGTTTATCCATTCTGCAATAATGTCTCTTGCGCCTTGTAAAGCATCATCTTCATTAATTACATTTTTTGAAATGTATTTTGAAGCTTCAAAGTCAATTTCGTCATTATTTTGAGCCATTATTATTTTTGCCAAAGGTTCTAATCCGTTTTCACGAGCTACATCTGCTTTGGTTTTTTTCTTCTTTTTGTATGGCAAATACAAATCTTCAATTTCTTGTAAATCGAAACTATTTTGGATTTTTGATTTTAGTTCTGAAGTCAATTGTCCTTGTTCTTCAATTGTTTTTATAATGGAATCTTTTCGTTTTACGATTTCGTCATATTGCTTTGAAAGTTTGGCAATATTTTCAATTTGAACCTCATCTAAATTTCCGGTTGTATCTTTTCGGTAACGCGAAATAAAGGGAATTGTACAATCTTCTGAAAGTAATTTTAAAGTGGCTTCTATGTTTTTATCAACAGTGTTTACAACTGTTTTTATGAATTGAATTTGGTTCATTTTGATATTTAATTTCTAAGGTGCAATTTATGCAAATTACTTCAGTTTGCTAAAATTTGTGCTGAATTTATATGAAGTTTATTCCTGTGTTTTTTGGAAAGCGTGACCTATATTTTCAATCACATCAGTTATCAACATACTTTCTTCACTTTGTGATTCTAAGGTAATGTCTGCTGCTAATCCGTGAAGGTAAACTCCTAAAATACTTGCTTCTAAACATGTATAATTTTGGGCTAAAAACGCAGTTATCATTCCGGTTAAAGCATCACCAGAACCACCTTTTGCTAAACCCGAATTTCCTGTTGTGTTTTCAAAAATATCAATTCCATTTGTAATAAACGTTTTGTGTCCTTTTAAAACTAGTATACATTTGAATTCTTTTGCTTTAACTATAGCTGTTGTTCTTCGCTCTTCTTCAGAATCATGATTTCCAAATAATCTATCAAATTCTTTTGGATGTGGTGTTAAAACTGAATTTTTTGGCAACTGACTAAACCAATCTTGATTTTGGGCTAAGATATTTAAGGCATCTGCATCAATAACTAAAGATTTTGCTTTTAAAAAAACAGAATAAACTAATTTTTGAGCCGCTTCATTTTGTTCTAAACCTGGTCCGATTCCAATAACATCAAACAATGATAAATCTATGAGGTTATCTCTAAAAGAAAGCATTGCTTCTGGTAAAAAAGTATTTAGAGTGTTTTTTTCTTCTTCAGGAATTGAAACGGTTAGTAAACCTGTTCCTGAACGCAAACACGCTTTTGAAGCGATTAAAGCTGCTCCCATTTTATTTTTACTTCCTGCAATTAATAAAGCATGACCATAATTTCCTTTATGAGTGTTTTCATCTCTTGTTTTATAAATACTTTTAATTAAAGCTTTATCAATTGTTTTCATTATAAGTAAAATTAAGCGTTAATTACATTTCCATTTAAAATTAGAAACTGTTGAATGTCTTTCTGGTCGAAATTCGTAATGCCACCATTCGTTATAAATGCTTTTAAAATCATATTTAGCTAAAGTTTCTTTTAGTAATTTTCGGTTTTGTAAAACTTCTTTTGGAAGGTTTAAATAAGTATGATGTGCTTCTCGTCCAAAGAAATCAAATTTTGTTCCCATATCTAATTCATTACCAAATGAATCTACTAAAGTCAAATCGACGGCTGCACCACGATTGTGTTTTGACCCTTTTTTTGGATTGGCTACATAATTTGTTCCTGGTAGAATTTTCCACATCTTTTTTTGAACATCCAAAGGGCGATAACAATCGTATAATTTTATACGGAAGCCTTTTTTTATTAATTCTTGATTGGCTTTTACCAAAGCTTTTGTAGTACTAATTCTCAAAAAACATTCTGGACAATCATATACTTTTTGATGTAAAAAATTGTCTGTTGTAGCGTATTTTAAATCTAATACAAAATCTGAACTTAAGACTTGAATGTTAACAAATGAAGTGTCTTTAATTGTTTCAGAATTGTTTTCTTTTTGCTCTTTTACTTCGGGCAAAACTAAAACTGTTTCTTTTATATTTTCTATGCTTGGTAAAACCATTTCATGCTTTTCACTTGCTTCTTTTTTACAAGAAAAAATGCCTAAAGTACAAAATATGAATAGTGCTTTTCTCAAATTAATAATTGTCTTCTACTTTATAGTTTCTTATCATAAAATTTAAAGCTGCTTGAACAATTTCTCCCATTGAATTGGCTTTTTTGAAATCCATATCTAGAGTCACTTCATAAATTTCTTCTTGTAATTGTTGAATGTGTTCAATTGGTGCAAGCTTTGTCGATTTCATAGCTTCAACTAATCGTCTTAATCTTGCTTTGGTGTCTATTAATCTTTTTACAATAATAGAACGTTCTTCTATTTGATATTGTGTAATTGACTTAGGGTTCAGTTTATTTTGTACTAATTCTGAAAACTTAAAATTCTCTTTAAACAAATGGGGTTTATAGAGTTTAAAACTTCCTTCATAGCTTTGCTGGTCAAAATCAATGGCTCTAATTCTAAAAATTCGTTGGTCAAAATCATAAATAGGAATAACTACAAAATTATACGAACGCATATCACCCAAAAGTCCAATCATACAACGCTCATTGAATTTTACAAACTCTTTTGCTATTTGGGTCTTTTCATTTTCATTGCAATTTTTTAAGTTTTCTTCTAAAAAAACATCTCCTGGAATTCCAACAATGTGTTCTTCAATAAGTGTGTCTTCATAGACTAAAAAATTAATACTATTTGGCGAAATAATATGTTCAATTTCTAAACCAAAAATCCTTGAAGCATCAGCTTTTTTAATGTAGAAATGAGTGTAATTATCATTTAAAATATTTCTAATCTTTACTCTAAAGGGTTTTGAATTTCCAAAGGTGCAAAAGTCAATATAATCCACATTTAAAAATTCTATACTCCCTTCATCTCCGTCAGAATGTAATAATGTGTATATTTTTTTTAGACTTCTATCTAATTCTTCTTTTTCATATTCATTATAATAAACTTTGACCCATAAAGTGTCTTTATCTTCTTTATCAAAAACAGTTATACTTCCTTGAAAACGTAACAAATCGTCATAAAAAACTTTGGTTTTGGTTAGCCTTTTATATTTTTCAAGATAACTTTTTAAATTAGCATTTATAGGATAATATTTTTTCTTTAACTGTTGTTTTTCTCCGCTCATTGTCTAATTTTATTGTAAAGAAATGTAGTTTTTTTATTTGAATATAAAAATTAATCCTGCACAATTATTTCTTTTGGATCTTCTTTTTGAAATTCAGGTTGGATATTGACATGATTAATATGAAATTCTTCAAACAACACTTTTTCTATTTGATGTAACATATCGTTGAAATCACTCAGTTTTATGTCTTCTGAACAATCTAAATGGGCTTCTAAGTGTAATTCTTCTTCATTCAAATGCCAAACATGAACATGATGCAGTAATTTTACACCTTTTATTTGATTTACGCTTCTAACTATTTCTTCTATATCAATCTCTTCTGGTGTAAAAAGCATTAACATTTTTGTGGCTTTTAATAGTAAATCAAATCCAACTACAATTAAATATAAAGCAATTATCAAAGTTAAAACGCTATCAATCCAATAGATTTGATAAAAATACATTAACAAACCTCCTACCAAAACCGCAACAGATGCTAACATATCGGTTAATAAATGCAAATAAGCCGATTTCATATTCAGGTTGTGATCCGCATCTTTTTTTAGCAATAAAACAGAAAAGCCATTAACAGCTATTCCAAGAGTTGCTAACCAAATAACTATTGTCGGTTGAATATCATGTGGATGAAAAAAGCGAGAAATAGCCTCATAAATCAAATAAATTGCAACAACAATTAAAGATAAAGCATTTACAAAAGCAGCAATTAATTCAGCGCGTTTTAATCCAAAAGTTTGTTCAAAAGATGCTTCCCTTCTGGATAGTTTATGAGCAACGTAACTAATAATTAGTGAAATAACATCTGTAAAATTGTGAAGGGCATCAGAAATTAAAGCTAAACTTCCAGAAAAAATTCCACCAACAACTTGAGCAATTGTAATAACTATATTTAGTAAAATTGAAAATAATAGGTTCTTTCCTTGTACTTGATGTTTATGAATATGGTTGTGGTTGTGACTCATTTTAAAAATTATCGGATTTTAGGATATTAAATATTCAGAAAAAGGAAGATTACATTAAACATTTTTTTAAAAAAATAACACCTAAAAATCTCTTCTCTAAAAATCCGAATCTCCTTATTATTATTTACAAGCTATTTTATTGACTCTATTAGCATGTCTTCCTCCTTCAAATTTTGTGTTTAAAAAAGTATCAACCATATCAACAGCTTGTTGAATTGAAGTGTATCTTGCTGGAATACTAATTACATTTGCATCATTATGTTGACGAGCTAATTCAGCAATTTCTTTCATCCAACATAAAGCAGCGCGAACATCTTGGTGTTTATTTGCTGTCATGGCAATTCCATTTCCTGAACCACAAATTACAACTCCAAAATCTACTTTTTTCGTTTGTACATCATAAGCCACTTCATGACCAAAATCTGGATAATCAACACTATCAAAAGTGTCCGTTCCATGATTGATTATTGTGTGTCTTTTTTCTTCTAAATAATGTATAATTGCTTTTTTGTAATCTGGACCAGCATGGTCATTTCCGATAGAAATTTTCATATAATGTGTTTTTTAGTGTGTATGTTTGATACAAAGTTAGTTAAAGCAAAATTAGAAATTAAATAGAAAAGACCTTTTCTTACTTTTTTTTATAAACTATTGATTTATAGTTAATTATATGTTTACAAATTACGATTGTTAATAGAATTTTACAACTAGTTGATAATCAGTTAATGTTAATTTAACATCTGTTGTTAATAAATAAAGATAGATTTTAAGAAGTTTTTTAACAACGCATTAAAATTTTTATTAATCCAAAACCAAGTTTTAAAAACCTAATAAAGTTTCGCTTATTTTTTTTAAACTTATTAATATAAAAAAGCAACTTATTAACACAAAACCTAAATAAACTTATCAAGGAAAATTACCTTTTTTTGGTTGTTAACAACTGTTAATAAAAACTAAAAAAAGGTTCAATTTTAGGACTTTACAATTTCATAACATTGTTAATTAATGTGTATAAATTACTTAAACTAAAAATCCAACGTCTTTTTCAAAATTTTATAGTAACTATTAACAAGCTATCATAAGCATCAATAATTTAAATTTAATTAAAAATATTTTTGTTGTTTTTAATATATGTTGAAAACTTCTAAGATTTTAGATTCAATATTAGCATTTTTTAGATTTTTAATGTACTAAATAAATAAATTTGAAATGTTATCATAATGATAAAACTGAATACTAAATACTGAATACTGAATACTAATTTGTACTTTTAAACTTTATTAAGAAAAAGAATATGACAAAGAAGATTAAAAAGTATGGCAGTAACGAAAAAGATTTTACTGCACAAATTTTAAAAATTATTGCAAAATATGCAAACAAAACTTTTAACTACAAGCAAATTGCTGCTTCGTTAAATGTGAATGATACTAAAAGTAGAAACGAAATTATCAAAGAATTAAATCGTTTAAAACAAAAAGGGAAAATTGAAGAACCTGAAAAGGGAAAATTCAAAATTATAGCTAAATCTGAATATTACGAAGGTACAGTCGATATGACTACTAGAAAATCAGGTTATTTTGTTTGTGATGAATTAGAAGAAGATGTATACATTCCTTTCCAAAATTTAAATCACGCTTTAGATAAAGATAAGGTTAAAGTTTATGTGTATAACCGAAGAAGCTCAAGAAAGCCAGAAGCTGAAGTTTTAGAAATTTTAGAAAGAGATAAAGTTGATTTTGTTGGCGTTATTGACATTCAAAAAAACTTTGCTTTCGTAACAACGGCTAACAATAAAATGTACACCGATATTTTTATTCCAAAAGATAAAATGGGTGAAGCAGAAAATGGTGATGTAGTTTTAGTTACTATGGAAGATTGGCCTAAGAAAGCTGATTCTCCTTTTGGAAGAGTGACTAAAGTTTTAGGAAAACCTGGAGAACACAATACAGAAATTCATGCGATTTTAGCAGAATATGGTTTGCCTTATGATTTTCCTATTGAAGTAGAAGCTTACGCAAAAAAAATTGATACTTCCATAACCCAAGATGAGATTGATAAAAGGAGAGATATGCGAAAAACGCTAACTTTTACTATTGATCCAAAAGATGCTAAAGATTTTGATGATGCTTTATCATTCGAAGTTTTAGAAAATGGAAATTATGAAATCGGAATTCACATTGCTGATGTTTCGCATTATTTAAAAGAAGGAACTATTTTAGATGATGAAGCTTATAATAGAGCAACTTCAGTATATTTAGTAGATAGAGTGGTTCCAATGTTACCAGAAGTTTTATCAAATTTTGCTTGTTCACTTCGTCCTCATGAAGAAAAATATACATTTTCAGCAGTTTTTCAACTGAATAATAAAGCTGAAATAGTTGATTCTTGGTTTGGAAGAACCGTAACTTATTCAGATCAAAGATTTGCTTATGAAGAAGCTCAAAGTATTATTGAAACAAAATCAGATATCATTCCAGCTGATATTTCTATAACTGGTGAATCTTATCAAGTTCCACAACCCATTGTTGAGGCAACTTTAAAATTAGATGAATTAGCTAAAATTCTACGTAAAAAAAGAATGCAAGCTGGTGCCATTTCGTTTGATAAAGTAGAAGTAAAATTCAATTTGAATGAAGAAGCAGAACCAATTGGAGTTTTCTTTAAAGTTTCAAAAGATGCTAATCATTTAATTGAAGAATTCATGCTTTTAGCGAATAGAAAAGTAGCAGAATTCATTGGAAAACAAAAGAAAACGTTTGTTTATAGAATTCACGATGAACCTAATGAAGATAAATTATTAAATCTTCAAACTTTGATTGGTCGATTTGGACATAAATTAGATCTGAGAGATAAAAAAAATATTTCAAAATCTTTAAACCAATTAATGCAAGATGTTAATGGTAAAAAAGAACAAAATTTAATTGACACTTTAGCTATTAGAACCATGAGTAAAGCTAAATATTCAACAGAGAATATTGGGCATTATGGTTTAGCATTTGATTATTACAGTCATTTTACATCACCTATTAGACGTTATCCTGATGTAATGGTACATAGATTACTACAACATTATTTAGATGTCGGAAAAAGTGCTTCAGCGGAAGAATATGAAGTAAAATGTGAACATTCAAGTTCAATGGAGTATTTAGCAACACAAGCTGAAAGAGATTCTATCAAATACATGCAAGTTAAATACATGCAAGATCATAAAGATGAAGAATTCTTAGGTGTTGTTTCTGGTGCTACTGAATGGGGAATTTACGTTGAAATCATCGAAAATAAATGTGAAGGAATGTGTAGAATTAGAGAAATTAAAGATGATTATTACACATTTGATGACAAACAATATGCACTAGTTGGTGAAGTTTCTAAAAACATCATACAATTAGGAGACGAAGTTTACGTTAAAGTTAAAAACGCAGATTTAGTTAAGAAACAACTTGATTTTACTTATTTGAGAAAAAAAGAGTAAGTAATGAATAGTGATTAGTCACTAGTTAAAAAGTAAGATTTTGTTGTTCTGAATTTATTTTTAGAATTTCAAAATCTTACTTATTTTAAAAAGGAACAGTTTTTGATTATTTAGCTTAAAAATTTAATATCATGAAAAAATTAGCATTTACATTTCTTTTAATAACAACAGTAGCTTTTTCACAAGTGGAAAGAACCTTAGGCGATTTTACTAAAGTAACTTCTTTTGATAAATTAGATGTTTTATTAATAAAATCAACTGAAAATAGAATTACAATTAACGGTAATGAAGCCGAAATTGTTGAAACTGTTAATAAAAATGGTGAATTAAAAATAAGAATGCCATTTTCTCAAACAATGGGTGGTGAAGATATTTCTGTGACTTTATATTACAAAAATATTGAAGCTGTTGAAGCCAATGAAGGTTCAAGAATTTCTTCTTCTGAAAATTTTAAAACAACTATTTTTGATATAATTGCCAAAGAAGGAGCCGAAGTTAAAATCAATTTAGATGTTGATAAACTTAATGTAAAAGGAACTTCAGGAGCAATTATTTCTATTTCTGGAAAAGCAAAAAATCAAGATTTATTAATTAATTCAGGCTCTATTTTTAATGCAAAATCTTTAGAAACGGAGCAAACTACAATTACAGTAAATGCTGGTGGAGAAGCAGATATTTATGCAACTAATTTAGTAGACGCAAAAGTGAGAGCTGGTGGAAACATTACAATTTACGGAAAACCAAGACAAATCAATCAAAAAGTTGTAGCTGGTGGAACTATTCGTGAAGCTAAATAAAGAAGTGATTAGTAAATAGTGACCAGTAATTAGTTTTTTAATAAATGAAATATTTAGTTTTAATATTATTCTTTACAATTTCTACTTTTAGTCAAGAGATTAAGAATGATTCAGTTCAAGTTGAATTATTTAATCATGCTAATTTATGTTTAGATTTTAAAGACAATAAGAATGCTTACTTATCTTTTAAAAAGGCTTATTATTTAGATTCTAGCAGTGATTTAGCATTATTAGTTTATAAAAAAATAGATTCTTTAAACAGAATATTAAAAGCAACCTTTTTAAAAGATATTTCAGGTAAATGGGAAATTGTTTACTCAGGTTCTAATTGGGGAATTTCTAAAGAAAAAGTAGGTTTAGTTACGATTAAAAACTCTGATATTAGTTTTGATTTTTATGATAAATCTAATTCACTTAAAAGTTTAAAACTAAATTTAATGTTAGATGATTTTTTAAATTATTCTTTCAATGAATTTATTTTGGATGATAACTCTCTTTGGAGTTTTAAATTAAAGGATGAAAAACTATATATTTCAGAATTAGGTGAAAAAACAGAAGAAGGAAGAAGTTTAATGGTTTGTGGAAACTTTTTTATGGAATGTATAAGAAAATAGTTTTTTAGAATAACTAAATGATTTTATTTCATTTTTAGTAACTTCGTATTTATTATCGTTAGTATCTAATCACTATTTACTAATCACTAATCACTAAAATTTGCATTTACACGATATACTTACTGCAATTCCTTGGGGACTTTTATTAGCGTTTTCAATAGGACCAGGTTTTTTTGTATTGTTAGAAACTTCTATTACAAAAGGATTTAGAGCTGCTTTTACTTTAGATTTAGGGATAGTTTTTGGCGATATTATTTTTATTCTTATTGCTTATTTAAGTACTAATCAACTTTTAGAACAATTAAAAGATAACCCAACCTTATTTATTATTGGAGGTTTAATTATGTTGTCTTATGGTTTCATTTCTTATGTGTTATTAAAAAGAAATTTTATAAAACAACAAGATCAAGAAATTGATACTGATAACATTCAAAAAAACAATTATTTTGCTTTATTCTTTAAAGGTTTTTTATTGAATTTTATTAATATTGGAGTTCTAGGTTTTTGGTTAATGATTATTATTACTTATGGACCACAAATGGAAATGAAAACCGAACGAATTTCATGGTTTTTTGCAGCTATTTTATTTTTCTATTTACTGTTTGATATAGCCAAAATTATCTTAGCTAAACAATTGAAAAATAAACTTACAACACAAAATATTTACAAAATTAAACGTGTTATAAGTATTGTAATTCTAATATTCGGAGTTTTCTTTATGCTACAAGGGTTCTTCCCAAAAGAAAAAGAAAAATTACAAGAGAAAATTGAAAAATTAAAAGGGTAAAAGATGAAATTTTTTTTATTTTTTCTACTATTTCCAGTACTTGTATTTTCACAAGACACAATTTCTAAAGCTCAACTTAGCATCATTTCATTAGACAAAGTAAAAGTTGTTTATAGAGGTGTTGATAATCCAATTACTGTTGCTGTTGCAAATGCTAAAGAATATTGGGTTTCTGGTCCAGGAGTTTCAGAAACAGATGAATTAGGAAAATATATAGTTCGTCCAGGAAGTGGAACTGAATTAAAAATTATAGTGGCTATAAAATTACAAGATAATTCAATTGTTACTGAAGAGCATGTTTATCAAATAAAAGGTTTACCAATGCCAATAAGTACTTTAAATAGTCACTTTTCAACACAAGGATATTTAGAATTTAGTATAGATGAATTAAAAGATGCAAAAGTTGGGGTAAAATTTGTTGATTTTCTTTTTAAATATAGTAATAATGTAAGTCAATTTACAATTATAATCCCTAAACATGAACCTTTAACAATTGAAGGAAACATAATTAATGAAGAGGCTTTAGGTTTTATAAAAAAAGCTAAGAAAAAAGATTATATTATAATCAACAGTATTAAACAAAAAGGATCTGAACTCATTTGTACTGTATCTGCTAGTACATTAATATTCAAAATTGTAGAGAGATATAATCCTAAAAAATAAAACCCTCAAGTTTCCTTGAAGGTTTTAGAGGCATCGCCCGGATTCGAACCGGGGTAAACGGTTTTGCAGACCGGTGCCTAGCCGCTCGGCCACAACGCCAATTTAGAAATGCAAATTTACATATATTTTGGACTAACACAAGAAATTTTAGCAAATTTTAATTTTTAAAAAAAAGTTATGCTATTTTTTCATTTACTTTTGTGGCCTAATTTATTGATTCATAACAAAAATGAAAAAACTTAGCTATCTAAAACCTCTTTTTAATTTCTTTCTTATTGGTTTGATAATTACAACTTTAAGTAGAATAATTTTATTTTTTGTCTTTAAAGATAGAGTTACTTTAATAGAAGATTATTGGAGAATTTTTACAATTGGTCTCCGTTTTGATTTAATTATGTTGTGTTATTTATCGGTTTTACCAGCTGCTTTAATAAGTCTTTTGCCCGATTCAATTCTAAAATATCTTAATGGATTTTTTAATATATACTTTATTCTGTTTTTATTTCTGTTCTTCTTTATGGAATTATCTACCCTAAATTTCATTCATGAATATGATACTAGACCAAATCGTTTATTTTTAGATTACTTAATTTACCCAAAAGAAGTTCTTGGAACATTAGTTAAAAGTTATTTACCATCAATGATTGTAACTATAATTTTAGTAATTGTTGCTTTAATTTTTGCTTTTAAATTTGGAAAAAAATTATTTTATACTATTGCTTCTTCCTATAAAATTAAGCTTGTCTTATTTCCTGTTTTGGTTTTCTTTTTGTTTTTTGGAGCACGTTCTAGTTTAACAACTCTTCGTCCTATAAACGCAAGTAATGCTATATTTTCATCAGACCAAATGACAAATTCATTAGGATTAAATTCACTCTACACAGTTGCTTTTGCTGCTTATTCTTTAAAAAATGAAGGGAATACAGACAAATATGGTAAAATGGATGAATTTGAAGCATACAACAGAGTCAAAAAATATATGGATGTAACCGAATTTATTGATGGAGAAATCCCGTTTTTACACATTCAAAAACCAGATTCTGTTGTTCAAAAATATAATGTAGTTATCTTTTTACAAGAAAGTTTAGGAGCAGAATTTGTGGGATGTTTAGGAGGTTTGCCTTTAACACCAGAATTTGATAAGCTTTCTAAAGAAGGACTTTTGTTCACAAAACTATACAGTTCAGGAACCAGAAGTATTAGGGGAATCGAATCTGTTGTAACTGGTTTTTTACCAAATCCAGCCGAAAGTGTGGTTAAATTAAGTAATTCACAACAAGGATTTTACACTTTAGCGGAAGCTTTTGGGAAACAAAAATATGATACAAGTTTTATCTATGGTGGTTTGTCCAATTTTGATAATATGGCCTCTTTCTTTAATGGAAATGGTTTTAATAATATTATTGATGAAACAGATTTAAATAGTGATGGAAATAAATATGCTTTTAAAGGAGTTTGGGGTTATTCAGATGAAGATTTAGCTGTAAAAGCAAATGAATATTTTAGTTCTTTAGGAAACAAACCTTTCTTTTCTTTAATGTTTTCAACTTCAAATCACAAACCTTATGAATTTCCTGATGGAAGAATTGAATTGTATGATAAAGAGAAAAACACTGTAAATAATGCCATGAAATATGCTGATTATTCTATTGGTAAATTCTTTGAATTAGCTAAGAAAGAAGCGTATTTTAAAAACACAATTTTTGTAGTCATTGCAGATCACAACACTAGAACTTTTGGAAAAGCTTTAGTGCCAATTCACAAATTTCATATTCCTGCTTTAATTATTGCTCCAAATATTAAAAACGGAATGACTTATGATAAAATGGCAAGTCAAATTGATATTCCTTCAACGGTTTTAGCTTTATCTGGAATTACATCAAAATCGCCAATGCCTGGAAGAAATCTAATGACACTTCCTGCAAATACAAAAGGTAGAACAATAATGATGTTTAATGAAACCTACGCTTTTAAAGTTGATAATGATGTAATTATTATTAATCCAAATGCAGCACCATTACAATTTAAAGTGGAAAAAGATTCAATTTTTACACCGGTTGAATTGGATAACGAGTTTGCAAAAGATGCTTTAGCACATATTGTTGCATCTAAGAATTTGTACGAAAAGAGAAAATATAAAATGAAAGATTAATTTCTAAATTCTTCCATTTCAATAGTCACTTTAGAAACATCTCCACCAATCGGAGGATTTATTTTTGAAACAGCTATCTTTATTCTAGAAACAGATGGAATTTCTTTAAATGTTCTTACTATAACTCTATGCGCTACATGTTCGAGTAGTTTTGAACGTATAGCCATTTCCTCAACAACAATCTTGTTTAAATGAACATAATCTACTGTATCGTTTAGATCATCGCTTAAAGATGATTTTCTAAGGTCTGATTTAACTTCTAAATCTACAACGTAATCACTACCTATTTTTCCTTCTTCCTCTAAACATCCGTGAAAAGAAAAAGTCCTGATTTTTTTTAATTTAATTGTTCCCATTTTAGTCTATTTCATTACTAGTACAAGGACAATTACTTAATCCTTGGAAAATATCATAGCCCAAAGTTACCATATGTGTTCCAGAATTAAAAGCAGAAAGTGCATTTGTTGTATATTGATACGAATAAGCAAAGTAAAAATTGTTCTTTTTTAATCCTGCCATTGGACCAATATTTAAAGGTTGGAAAAATTGATCATTTAAGAAACGATACGATATTCCTACCCAATAATAATCTTCATAATCTAAAAAACGAACTTTTACATTCACATCTGTACTAGAACGTTTATCACTTTGATAATATTGATAAAAGATTGATGGTTCATATTCTACATCACTATTACTGTTAGACTTTATTTTATAACCAGTATAAGCAGAAAAATTTCGTAATATATTTGGTTCTTTAATTATGAATTTATCGGTGTTTTTGTTTAATAAATTAGAAACATTTGCCGCTAAATAAAATCCTTGTTGTCTATATAAAAATCCTACATCGACATTATAATTGTTTAAATCTCTATTGTTGGTTACAATGGGATCATAAGAAAGATCAAATTGCGTTCTATCAATATAAAACTGATTCATTACAAATGACATACCAAATGATATGTACCTATTTTCATAATAATCTAGAATTAAGTGATGTGCAAAAGATATTTTACCTCCTTTTTGAAAAGTGTTTCCGTTTTTATCGTTGTAAATAAAAGCACCAATTCCAGAACGTTGTCCTAACCGACCATCAACAGCTAACGATTGATTATCAGGTGCGTTTTTTAATCCAACCCATTGGGTTAAACCATTTACCCTGATTTTTATGTTATCACCAATTCCAGCATAAGCAGGAGAAATAACATAAGGATTATCCCCTAAATATTGTGTGTAAGTTGGTATGGTTAACTCTTGTGCAAAAGAATTAACCATGATTAAACTAACTATAATTCTAAAAATATTTTTCATTATATATTATCTATAAAGTGTGAAGTTACCCGTGAATGTTCTTCCTGTTCCGTCATTTACATTTACCAAATACCAGTAATCACCAGAAGGTAAATCAATGGAATCATAAGTTCCGTTCCAAGATTCTCCTAATTTTAATCGTATGATTTCTCTACCGTATCTATCGAAAATTAAACTTTCAATATTGGTATAGTTATCTACATTCTTAGGTGACCAAAAATCATTAAATCCATTTCCATCAGGAGTAAAGAAGTTTGGAATTTCTATTGGATAGAATGTTGTCTGAATTACAAAATTAGCTTCACAACCATTTGCATCATAAGCAGATACATATTGATTTCCTGTTTGATTAAAGATAAATACATTGGTTGATCCAGTGTTTGTTCCATTAAATACATAAGTATAAGGAGGAATACCACCAGAAGCAACTGCTGTTATTTCATTTAATCCTGTTTCAGTAACTATTAAAGCCACAGCATCAATTTGATCTATAGTGAATGTTTCATTACTATTAAAACAACCATTAGAATGCTCTACATAAGCAGTATAATTACCTGCACTAAGATTAGTAAACGTGTTACTTAATTGGAAACTAATTCCATCAATAGAATACACAACATTATTTTGATATATAGCATCAACAGTTATAGTTACTGTATTAGTAGATTGGTTGTTTAAACAATCATAAATTACAACAGCTTTTGGATCTAAATCAACTGCTGGATCTAAAGTTTGTTGAACTGAAGTCACACAACCATTAGCATCTTTTATGTAAATAGTATATGTTGCTCCACCAGCTAAATTAAAATAATCTACAATATTAGAAGCATTTACTGCTACATAATTAGTTGTGTTATTAAAGCTTGCCATGTAAGGACCAACTCCACCACTTGCAGTTACTTGTACGTATCCAGAATTATCTCCTTGACATACATCTTGTCCAAAATCAGATACAATTGCATTTAATGCTGTAGGTTGAGTAATTATTGTTGTAAATTCAGTTTCACAACCTCTACCGTCTCTTATTTTTATTGTATATGTTCCAGCAGCTAAACTGTTAAATATATTTACTATTCCAAAAGTGAAAGTTGGAGAAATTGCATATTGGTAAGTTCCATTTCCACCAACTCCATTAGCAGTTATACTACCAGTTGTATCACTATTACATAATACATTTACTTGAGAGTGTGTTTCAGTAACTGGAATCCAATTTGTTATATCCACTGTTACTGTTTTAACACAACCATTTGTATGTTGAACGTAGATAGTATGTGTTCCATTAGTCAAATTAGTATAGACATTATTTGACTGGTAACTAGTTTGATTGTCCAATGAATACTGTACTTGACCTACATTTGAAGCTTCAACATTTACAGTTACTGTATTGTTTTGTAAGGCAGTAGCAGAAGTACAAGCATAAGTTGGAGTTATTGTTGGTGTCAATGTAACAGGGTTTCCAGCTGGTATATAAATATTTGTTTGACAATCATTAGCATCATGCACATATATGGTATGTTCAACTGTGCTATCTAAGTTATTGAAAATTAATTGTCCTTGTACAAAACTAGTTGAAGTATCATCATCTAAACTTGTATAATATGGAGGTGTTCCACCGGTTATGGTTAATGTTGCAGTTCCATTATTACTTCCTTCACATACTTCAAATGTATTAACTGAACTCGCTACTAAAGGAGCAGGTTCTGTCATTTGAACATTGATTGTTTCAAAACAACCGTTTGTATCTTGAATTACCACAGTATAGGTACCTACACCTAAACCAATAAATGTATTTGTATTAAAAAATTGATCTAAATGATTAGTTATTGCATATTGATAAGGAGGCGTTCCACCTGTTGGGTTAAACGTTATACTTCCATTTGCTGTTCCATTACAAGTTGCAGGAGTTACTGTATAATTTGTTATGTTTAACGGATTTAATGGTTGTGTAATTATAACTGTATTAGAAGGTTGGTCACAATCAACACTATTAACATTAACAATATATGAACCAGCACCTAATGGGCTAAAAATATTACTAGTTTGTGGACCAGTGATAATTGCCATTGTAGTACTATTTAATAAAGTATAATTATAATTTCCTAATCCACCCGTTGCATTTACCGTAATTGAAGCATTCACATCTCCATTACATTGAATGGTAGTATTTGAAGCATTAATAGTTACTGTTAATGGATCAATAGGCGCGATTGTTACTGAATTTGTAATTATAGACGTACAATTGTTTGCATCAGTGACATAATATTGATAAGTACCTGGACCAACAGAGAATATATTTGTTGAATTAAATATTGTTCCATTTGTACTGTACATATATGGAGGCGTTCCTCCTGATGCATTAATGATGATTTGAGCATTGTTATCACATGTTAATGTACTTTGAACACTTAATATTGCTTCAATTTCTGTTTTTTCAGTAATTGTGAATGGCAATGCACTGAAATCACAATTCCAGCCGTCATTAACAGTTATTGTATAAGTACCTGCACCTAAATTTTCAAAAATATTTTCAATCTGAGGACCATATATAACGCCATTTTCATCAGTTAAGGTAAACTGATAACTGCCTTGACCACCAGTTGCAGTTATTGTAACACTTGCATTTGTATTGTTATAACATAATAAATTGGTGTTTGTAACAACATAAGTAGCATCAATTGGAGTTGGTGCATTAAGAATTATAATTTGAGAAATTTCACATAAGTTTATATCTCTAACGGTTACTTCATATGTTCCTGCATCTAAATCAGTAAAAATGCTATTTGTCCCAAATGTTTGTACAGTTGTACTAGTTGTTGTATTTACTAATTGATATTCAAATGTTCCGTTCCCACCATTTGCTTGCGCAGTAATCGTTCCTAAACCAGGAACATTACAAGTCACATCAGAAGTTTGTTGAACAACTAATGTTAATGGATTTGGTGGAGAATATATATTAATTACATTAGAAATAGTTTCACAGAAAGGAGGATCAGTAGCAATAATTTGCACGTAAAAGTTTCCAGCACCTAAACCTGTTAAAGTAAGTGGGTTTGTGGTAGTATTGTTACTTCCAGAAGCTATAATTGCATTAGTATCATCATAAATATTGTAGTTGTAATTTCCTACATATCCACTAACTGTTATATCGAAAGAACCATTAGCTTCACCATAACAATTTACAGCATTAGCATTATCAGCTACAACGGTTAAAACAGGTAAAGGATTAATTGTGTAAGGAGCAGTAATAGTACTACAACCTGTTACGGTATCAATCACTTCGAAAGTATATGTTCCTGCTGCAGAAAGAGAGAATGTAGCGGTATTACTTGAAGTAGGTCCAACAATTGCTCCGTTTGGCAACAATTGATATGTATAGTTTCCTGAACCACTAGTTACTGTTATTAAAACTTCTTCATCATTAGCACACGTTAAAGCTGTATTCTGAGTTACAGCAACATTAGTAATAGTTGGTAAAGGATTTATCAATACTGTATCATTAATTGTACAACCGTTAAAATCTTGAACCGTTATGGTTATATTTTGAATAGTTCCATTGTCTATTATATCAAAAGTATTAGCTGTTTGATAATTTGTACCATCAATACTATATAAATAAGGAGCAGTTCCTGTTCCTAAAGCTACGTTTGCTGTTACAGTCACAACATTTACAGTATTATTACTATTACAAGCAAAATTACCACCTATTAAACTTAAAGCTAAAGGATTTGGTTGTGTAACATTTATAATTTGAGAATCAGTACAGTTTTTAGAAGAAGTTACAGTTATTGTATAGTTTCCAGCAGCTAAACCTGTAAAGTTTGGACTGTTTTGAGTTATAGTTGTTGTACCATCAAATAGCGAATATGTATAAGGAGTATCAATATTTGTCGCGTCTAAAGTAATAGAAATACTTCCATCAGTAGCTCCATTACAGCTTACATTTTCATGTGAAGTAGTAAAAGAAACAGGTGCTGGTTGTTCTAAAGATAAAGGAATGGTTATGTCACATCCTAAAGTAGCATCAGAAATAATTACATTGTAATTTCCAAAACCAAGTCCAGTAAATAAACCAGTTGTGTTTGGACCGGCTACGTTAACACCAGCGGTTGTTTGTAACTCGAAAGAATAATTTGTACTCCCGTTAGTTGCAGTGGCTTGAATTTCACCATCATTATCAGCACAACTAGGCTGAATAGTAACCATTGCATTTCCATTAATGATTTGATCAATAAGGATAGTTTGAGCATATGTACAACCATTAGCATCCGTAATAATTACAGTATGGCTACCTGATAACAAGTTGGCTATAGAAAAGTTAGTTGCATTTTCAGTGTAAGGAGTGTTTCCATCCACTGTTATGGTATAAGGAGCTATTCCATCCACTGTTCTAACACCGTTAATAGTAAAACTTCCTTCATTTGCACATGGATCCATTAAAGATAAAGTAATTTCTGGTGAAGGATCTAATCCAACAACAACAATATTTGTAGCTACAATACAGTTATTAGCATCTTTAACATAAACAATATATGAACCACTTTCAACATTGAAAGTATTAGAAACTGTTCCTGCAAAAGTTGCAACTGTTGGTGCAGGATCAGTACTCAATAGAATTTGATATTGATATGGAGCTGTTCCAAATTGGCCTGTTGCAGTTACAATTCCTGCAAAAGGATTACAGTTGTCGTTTTTGATTAACGTTGCGCTACCTATCAATTGATTAGTAGATTGAGTTATTGTGAAATTTGGAGTTGCAGAAGTACAACCATTTGCAGTTCCTGTTCCGTTTTCTGTCAATAAAATATAGTAGGTTCCAGGTACCAAAATACCAAAGTTTTGAACAAATATTGGTCCACCAGGTGTTAGACTATTTCCTGTCAATCCAGTGCTTACATTTGATTGAGCGTAAAATATTTCATAATCTACAGATGTAGTTGTTGCATCATAATTATTAAAAGTAAAGGATATAGTTCCATTTCCACTACCTGTACAAGTTACATTTTGAACCACATTGATTGCTGTTGTTAAATTTGAAGGACTTGGAATAGGACCATTAGCCGTTTCAAAATAATAACAATCTGTAATCAAATCATGAACAACAAAGGTATAAGTAACTCCAGGTACTAAGCCTATAAATGTCGAAGTTTCAGGTGTGCCAACATCTGCTAATTGATAAGACATTGTATATGGTAACGTATTGGTTTCTAATATTCCAAATTCATAAGAACCACTACTTACTAAAGATGATACAGTTATTATAGCGGTTCCACCACTTGTACAATCTGCTGTTGCTGTAGAAATATCAATATCTAAGTCATCAGGTGGCGAAGCAATAATGATATTACTTTTTACAACTGAACAACCATTTGAATCTATTACTTCAGCAGTATAGATTCCAAAGTTTAATACTATAAATGTATGATCTTCGTTTGTTGTTGTTGCATAACTATCTGTATAACCAAAATTACTACTTAAATAATATGTATAAGGTTGTGTTCCACCAAGTATGTTTTCAAAAATTACTTCACCATAAGATGTTCCACCTGGATTATTACAAGTTATCTCTGTTATTGAAATATCAAAGGTTATTGCATCTGGCTGCACAAGAGTAATACTTTCGGTATCGGTACAAAGTTTAGAGTCTCTAACAATTACAGTATAAGTTCCAGCAGCAAGTCCATTGAATATGTTAGAACTTTGATAAGTTATACCTCCATCAATACTATATTGAAAAGGAGAGGTTCCTAGTGTATTGTTAATATTTACTTGTATAGCTCCATTTGTATCTCCATTACATAAATTTTGTTGGGTTTGTGTAATAGAAGTTATATCTGGAGTAGTAATAGGATTAATAGTAATAATACTTGTAGAATAGGTACAACCAGTGGCATCAGTTATTAAAAATTGATAAGTACCAGCAATAGCTGTAGAATAAGTAAACGATGAACCTACAATTGGATTTAAAGCTCCAAATGCACCACCATTAAAATTAACTTGATATTGGTATGGAGTTGTTCCACCATTTACATTTACAGTAATTATTGCATTTGGAGAAGCACTACAATCTAAGCTTTTAGTAATAATAGCTTGAGCTAATAAAGCAGGCGTTATAGTTTGTGTAACAGTTGCCGTACAACCATAACTATCTCTAACTGTGAAAGTATAATTTCCAGGAGTTAATCCAGAAAAAGTATTACTTGCTTGAAAAGCACCACCAGAACTATATTGATAAGGAGCAATACCACTAGCAGCTGTTAAAATAACAGTTGAACCGGTTGTTGCATTATAACATAATGTAGAAGTAGGACTTATAGTTAATGTTGGGTTAACAGTAGGGCTTAAAGTTGCAGTATTCGTTACTACACATCCATTTCCATCAGTAACAGAAATAGTGTATGTACCTGTTTGCGTTTGATTAGCAAATACACCACTACTTTGTGGACCAACAGTTGCAGCATTAGGCTGTGTTAAAGTATAAGCATAAGAACCCCAACCACCTGAAGCAGCTGCGTTTATTGTTCCATTTGCAATACAAGTAATAGGGTTTGTAGTTACATTAAGTGTTAGAGCAGAACTAGGTTGAGCTACGGTTACACTTACAGTACTTTGACAGTTTGTGCTGTTATCAGTAACTGTTATAGCATAATTACCAGCTGCTAAACTATTTAAATTTATTGTATTACCAGTTTGATTAGTAACAACAGTCCCACCATTTACAGTATAAGAATATGTAGTATTAAAACCAGTTACATTATAAGAAACAGCACCATTAGAAGCACCGAAACAGATAACATTAGAAACCAAACTTCCAGTTACATTAATAAATGTAATTGGGTTAATTGTAAAGTTTTCTTGATACGTACATCCATTAGCATCAGTTACATTAAAGGTATATGAACCTACCGCTAAGTTATTGAACGTTGCAATATTTCCAGACGTAGAAGTTGCAGCAATAGTAGAAGGAGCTGTTATTTGAACTACAAAAGGAGCTGTTCCACCTACAATAGTTGCTGTAACATTACTCGTTAAAGTCGGACAAGTCACACTTGATGCAGTAAAAGTTAAATCTGTTGCTGCAAGAGGTTGGACAAAAGTTATAGGAGTTGTTGTAGTTGTACAATTATTAAAATCTCTAATAGTAATTACATAAGTTCCAGCAGTCAAATTAGGAAAAGAAGAACTGTTTTGAAAAGTCACCCCGTTTATACTATATTGATAAGGAGCTGTTCCACCAGTTACATTAAAAGCCTGAATAGTTCCTGTTGTTATACAAGTTAATTGTTGGGTTACTTGTGATTGACCAGTTAAAGGAGTTGGTTCTGTTATTGTAACGTTAATTGTATAATCACATTCATGTGTTGGTTTAGTATATTTTATAT
Source organism: uncultured Flavobacterium sp. (assembly GCF_963975005.1). GTDB lineage: Bacteria > Bacteroidota > Bacteroidia > Flavobacteriales > Flavobacteriaceae > Flavobacterium. The sequence continues at coordinate 2,481 of NZ_CAXBFR010000016.1, read as the reverse complement.
CAATTGTATAAGTTCCTGGAGCTAATCCATTAAAAACATTAGAATTTTGATAAGTAATTCCACCATCAATACTATACGTTATAACATATCCATTCGTTGGCAAAGCTGAAATAGTTGCTATACCGTCACTTAATCCGCTACATGTTACATTTGTATGAGTTTCAGTAATGGTTACTGTTGGTTCAGCAGAAACAGTTACAATATTTGATAATGAAATACAGTTGTTACTATCAACAATTATATATTGATAAGTTCCTATTTGTGTTATGTCATATTCAAATATTTCATAGGCTTGATAAGCATAACTTCCTGGTGTTACAGGTACACCATTATAACTAAAAACAGCATAATTATAAGGAGCTAAACCTCCAGATGGTGTTAAAGTTACTTGACCATTTACACAACTAATATTTTGAGTTACTGCTGCACTTACGGCTAAATCTGATAAATCTTGTATAGTTACTTGTTCAGTATATGAACAACCATTGTCTGTTGTTGCTGTTACTGTATAAGTACCAGGGTTTAAATTAGAAAACAAATGATCATTATCTGTTGAGGGACCAAAAGTTACTATCGTCGTTGCTCCTTGCGAAATTTGAAAATAATACTGTGGCTCTACTCCATTAGTTTGTACCCTAATGCTTCCAAAACCATCATTACAAAGTTTATCTGTAACAATCACATCTACATCTAATATTTGACTTAAGATATTAATATTTGGAAATTCAAAAAGACATCCTCCAGCTACACCTGTTTGTTGAATGTATACAGTATAATTTCCTGCAGTAGCTATCGGTATTACATTGTTTGAAGAAAAAGGACCAGTTGGAGACAAACTAAACTCGTAAGTAGAAGGAATATTGTTTATAGTAATTGAGCCTTGAGTTGTACAAATTATATTTGAAGTTACTATATCAGGATTTAATGTGTTTTGAAAAACATTAAAATAGAAGTTTCTAAAACAGCCATTTTGATAATTAAATGTTACTTGATATTCACCACCTGTTGTTACATTAAAATTTGGACCCGTTCCAACTGTATTCCATGTACAACTAGAATTAGTATTGGCACAGTTACTAATTCCAATTGGAGGACAACTTCCAGGAACTAGTTGTTGCCATTGTATACTAATAGCATTATTTACTCCGGATTGAATTAAAACAGAATCATTTAATCCACATAAAAATATTTTTGGTAACTGTGAACCATCATTTGGACAAGTTTCTACAACATTTGCATAAGGAGTTGCTGGATTTGAACTTATGGCATTGTTAAAATCTACAACATTAACTGTTTCATAGATTGACACACAAGGTGGTGGAATAGATAAAAACACGGTATAGGTTCCTGTAGCATTAACAGTTATTGTTTGTGTATTTCCAATTGTATTTCCTGAAGAATCTTGCCACAAATACGTGTCGTAACCATCAGCTCCTGTTAAATCTAAAGTGTTTCCACATAAAATTTCTGTTCTTGTAAATATACAGTCATCAATATTTGCTATAAAATTGGTTGTTCCTGGTGTTGGATAATTACAATTGTCATACCCGTTAAAACTAGGATTATCTGTAATAACTTGAGTATTTAATTCTCCATTGTAAGAAACATAAGCTTGGTTAATTATCTGATTAGTACAAGCGTCTCTAAAATCTTCACAATTTAAGGGTAACTTAACCTTAATTTTTATTGTATAAGCTGGATCTCCTATTTCAACTAAATTATCTGGTATAGAAAATGTAAACTGATTTGTAGTTGGGTTAAAAACATAAGTAACTCCTGGAGGTAAAATTAAATCTCCTGGCTGAATAGTTCCGTTTGCTGGAAAAATTGCGTTTGTTGGCAATATATCAGTAAGGGTAAAATTCAACGCATTATCATTTCCTGTATTTTGAAAAGTTAAGGTATAAAAAATTTCTTGCCCTAAACTTAAGGTTTGACCATTTACATTATTACCAGCAATATCTTCAACTTGTTTTAATAAAGGTATTTGAGGTTCAATAATTTCAACATCAAAAGAAGTAAAGAAAACATCATATTTATCACCACTTGACTTGGCAGTTAATATAACTCCAGTTTCATTATTAGGAATTACAGTATTTGATGGGTTATTAATTAAATTTAGATGTGCATCCCAACCTAGTGTATTTCTACTATTGGGGTTTCTAGCATTAAAAAAAGCACTGTTTAATGTTATGGATGAATTAAAATAGTTAGTTGTTACTGGTGCCGCAGGAGGTGGTGTATTTGTTAATATGGTTGGAGGACCAGTTGTTGAATTAGCTTTTATTAGCAACTGATCACCAGTAACTCTATTATCACCTTCTAAAGTTGAAATTCCTAATTTTGCTCTAACTGGGAAAGGGGCTGGTAAAGTAGAAAACCCTGAAACAGGTATATCTAAATCTGAACTGTTAGAAGCTACAACTGCATAACCATCAAAAGTTGTTATTTTTTTACCGGGTAATGTAATATTTTCATACA
>NZ_CAXBFR010000015.1:0-37948 GCF_963975005.1 uncultured Flavobacterium sp. | reverse complement strand
TCTTGTTTGATGAAAGGTGTTTTTCCTAATTGTGCTAATAATTCTTTAATAGAATGTAAGTCGTTTTGTCTAATAGCATTTGTCAAATCTGTTATAATTCCTAAAACAGAACCTGGATAAAATTGTGTTGGATGAGCTGTTAAAACTGTTCTAATTTTAAAGTTATCTAAAAATTCTTTTAGTTCTTCATGTTTATTCTTTTGCTCTGCGTTTTCCTTCATATCTCGCAACGAGCCTCTTCCTTCCAAATTATTTACAACAGCAAAACCAGCGTCTTCAATGGCATCAAAAAGCACTACTTGACGCTCAATATATTGTATAAATCGAAACATTAACGATTCCTTTTCTTGCTGGGTTGGATTATCTAAATATTTAGCAACAAAAGCATCAAAAATTTGTTCAGGGCTTTGATTTTTTTTAAATCCGTTTTCGCAAACTTCAGAAAATAAAGGTAATAAAACACCTGTGTTATTTATTTCATCAAATGGTAAAGTGATGAAAACACTATTGTAAATGTTATATTTGGAAGCGACATTTTGATTAAATCGCTCAATTTTTGGCAATGTATACATGAAAAATAAAATTTGATACCAATTTACGATTTTAATTTTTAAAAATGAATTAATAAAATGTGAAGGGTTTTTAGAATCTGAAATGGGTTCAGCTTAACAAAGATTCACGTAAGTTTTAATTAAATCGCTTCAAACAATTTTCCGGGTAAAGGTCTTATTACTCCCTTTAATTCCATGTTCAATAAAATGGATGAAATTCTGAATACTGGAAAATCGCATTCTAAAGCAATTATATCCATTTCCTCTTTTCCTCTTTTTAATAAGTAATCGTAGACTTTTTGTTCTTCTGGCTCAAGAGAAACAAAGAGTTGTTTCTGAATCGATTTCGTTTCTTTTTTACCTTTTTCTAATTCCCAGTTCAAAATATAAACTATATCAGCTGCGCTTGTAAGTAAATTGGCTCTTTGGGTTTTTATTAAATTATTACAACCTTGACTCAATTTATCGGAAGTTCTTCCTGGAACTGCAAACACATCTCTATTATAATCGTTGGCTAACATGGCTGTAATTAAGGAACCTCCTTTTTCGGCACTTTCAATTACAATTGTGGCTTCGCTCATTCCAGCTACAATTCTATTTCTTTTTACAAAATTTTCCTTTTCAGGATTTGATGTGCTCCAAAATTCGGTAAGAAAACCACCATTCTGTTCCATTTTAGCTACATATTTCTTATGTACTTTTGGATAAATTTGGTTTAAACCATGAGCAAATACACCAACCGTTTGTAATCCTAAATCCATTGCCGCTTGATGAGCAATAATATCAACTCCATAAGCAAAACCACTAACAATTACTGGATTTAAAGGCGCTAGGTCTTCTAGTAATTTTCTACAAAATTCTGTACCATAACTTGAGATTTGTCTTGTTCCAACTATACTAATAATTTTTCGATTTTGTAAATCAATATTTCCAGATTGAAATAAAACTAAAGGACTATCAATACAATGTTTTAAACGTTCTGGATATAATTTATCTTGAAAATATAATGTTTGTATTTTTTCTTGTTCGATAAATTTTAATTCGGCTGTAGCTTTATCAAAGACGGACTTGTCTTTGAGTTTTTTTGTTAAAATAGATCCAACACCATCAATTTTTTGAAGTGTTGTTGTTTTCTCTTTGAAAATGTTTTCGGCAGAACCACATTGATTGATGAGTTTCTTTGCCATGACATCTCCAACTCCTTCAACTTGTAGTAAGGATAAGGCGTAAAATAATTCTGTTTGGCTCATATAAATAAATTGGCTTCAAAAATAAATATTTTTTTGAAGTTATAACACATTGTTAATAAACATTTTGTAAAATATTTTAGTAAATGTTAATAAATATAGTCTGATAAGTTTTGCTTTAATGCCATAAAATTTTTTCTTTGCTACTATGAATATTAACAGTCACATATCTTCTTTGTTGTATCGTTACCAATGCGTTACAGTTCCTGGTTTTGGTGCTTTTTTAACCGAAATTCAGTCTGCACAGCTTAATGGTAGTGCTGTTACCTTTAATCCACCTACAAAAGTTGTTTCTTTTAATGCTAATATTAAAAACAATGATGGCTTATTGGCTAATCATATTGCATTAACTGAAAAAATTAGTTACGAAGAAGCTGTTACTTCTATTTCAAATGTAGTGGGTTCTTGGATGGAGAAATTACAAACTAGAGAAACGCTTTCCATTGAAAACATTGGAAACATTAAACTTTCTAGTGAAATGACTTGGTTTTTTGAGCCAATCAATAACACTAATTATCTAACAAGTTCTTTTGGTTTATCTAACTTTATTTCTCCTTCTATAAAAAGAGAAGAATTGAAAAAAATTGTGGAAGAATTAGAAGAAGTTGCACCAATAATTTTTACTCCAGAAAAGAAGAAAAACTATTCTTATCTAAAATATGCTGCAGCAGCTGTTTTGTTTTTTGGTTTAGCTGGAACTTTTGGTTACAAACAATATTATGATACTAAAATTGAACAAGAGACTTTATTAGTTGAAAAATCTGTTCAAGAAAAAGTACAAAACAAAATTCAAGAAGCTACTTTTTTTATTAATACTCCTTTACCAGAAGTGAATATTGCCGTTGAAGAAGATACAAAAAACTATCCCTATCATGTTGTTGCTGGAGTTTTTAGCAATGAACAGAATGCTAAAAATGCTTATGCTGATTTGATACAACAAGGTTTTAAGGCAGAATTAGGTCCAAAAAGCAATAACGGAATGAATCCTGTTTATTTTCAAAGTTTTGTTGATTATAGTGAAGCAAAATCATTTTTAGATAAAATGAGAAATACTTCTAATAGCCAAGCTTGGTTATTGATTGACTAATGTTTTTCTTAACAACATTTTAAGCACAAAATATCTTATTTCCTTTATCTTTGTCAAAAAAAAGAATGGAACCAAGAAAAGCTGCACAATCTTTAACAATTTTAACGGATTTAGTATTACCAAGTGAAACAAATCCTTTAAACAACTTATTTGGTGGCGAATTATTAGCACGTATGGATAGAGCGGCTAGTATTGCTGCAAGACGTCACTGTAGAAGAATTACAGTTACTGCAAGTGTTAATCACGTAGCTTTTAATAAATCAATTCCTTTAGGAAGTGTTGTGACTGTTGAAGCCAAAATATCAAGATCTTTTAATTCTTCTATGGAAATTTATCTTGATGTCTGGGTGGAAGATAGAGAAAGTGGTAATCGTTCTAAAGCCAATGAAGCTATTTATACTTTTGTAGCAGTTGACGATTCTGGAAGACCTGTTCAAGTTCCTCCCGTTGTACCTGAATCAGATATAGAAAAAGAACGTTTCGAAGGTGCTTTGCGCAGAAAACAATTAAGTTTAGTCTTAGCTGGTAAAATGAAACCCCATGATGCTACTGAATTAAAAGCATTATTTACATAATAAAAAAAGAGAGCAATTGCTCTCTTTTTTTATTCTTATAAACTCAACCAACTGGATGGATTTAAAGTAGTCGTGTTTTGAGTTACTATAAATTTCATAGTTGTTTTTCCATCTGAATTGGTATGGATTTTTCCTAATCTTTGTTTGATGGAAACATTATCGCCAACAGAAACATTTAACGATTCTATATTCATATATAAAGTAATAAAATCACCATGTCTAATATAAACTGCATAGTTATTTGCATAAATAGATTGAATTTGAATTACTTCTCCTCCAAAAACAGCTCTAGCATATGAACCAGCTTGTGTTGTAATTTCAACTCCACTATTATGTGTGGTTAAGTTTTTATGTATCGGATGTGGTTGGTCTCCATAAGGCAACGAAATATATCCTTTTTCTACTGGTAATGGTAATTTACCTCTATTGGCTTTAAAATTATCTGAATCTACTTTGCCTTCTGCATTTAAAATAAATTTAGAACTTGTCACACTACTTGCAGCTGGTGTTGTTTTTACAGTACTTGTGGTTTTAGTTGAAGTATTGTTCTTTTTGGCTTCAGCTTTAGCTTTTTCTGCTGCTCTTTTGTTTGCCGCAACAATTGCATCCGCAATAGTCTTTTTAATTTGTTTATCTATATCTCTTTTCTCTTTCTCTTTTTTATCAATTTCAGCAGAATATTTCTTTTTATCTTTTTGGATGATTTTAACCAATTTTTCTTTTTCTTGCTTTTGTCTTTCTAGTTCTTCTTTTTCTTTAGCTGTTTGAACAATTACTTTTTCTTTCTGCTCTTTTTTTGATTGAAGAGCAACAATAGCTTCATTTAATCTTTGTTGCTTAATCTTAATTTCTTCAGCTTGTGATTTTCTAAATCCAGCATATTGTTTCATGTATTGAATACGCTTATAGGCTTGATAAAAATTTTGAGAAGACAAAACAAACATAACTCTGCTGCTTTGTGAACGACTTTTATAAGCTTTCACAATCATACTTGCATAATCAGATTTTAAAATTTCTAATTCTTTTGTTAAGCTTTTTATTATATTTTGATTCTTTGCAATATCATTTGAAATATATTTTACTTGCGTTTCATTCGTGTTGATTAAATTTTGACTTAATTTAATTCTAGCATTTTTTTCCTTAATTTCTGTTAAGACTGAGGTTTCTTTCTTTTTTTCAATCTTCAATAAACCATTGTATTGAAGAATAGCATTTATGATTTTTTCTTTCCTAGCTTCTAATTCTTGTTGCTTAGAAATTTGTGCCCAATTTAATGTGCTACATAAAAGAAATGCTATAATAACTATTTTTGACTTCATCTATTATTGTTGTTTAATCTCAACTTGTTCGTAATCATCTGGAATAGAAAATGGAAAAGTTATTTCAGGATTGATTTCAACTTTTTTATACTCAACATCTATTGAAACTTTATTTTTTTGACTTGCTTTAATGTTCATCTCTTTGGGAAAGATATGATCATCAATCAGTGTATGAGAAATATAATTAATTTCTAAACTCTTTTCAGCTGAAATTTGATTAATAACTTCTTTTTTTAGTAAAAACCTTCCGGCTTCAAAAGCATATTGTTTTTGTATGTCTTTTGGTTTTTTTTCAGATAGTTGATACATATTCTCTACTATTTGAGACACGAAAACTTCTTTCGAAATCTCATCTAAAGCTTTTCCTAACAATAAATTTTGAACTTTTTCAAAATCCAAATCTGTTCCTAACCAATTGCTTAATAGAATAAAATCACCTTCAAAATAAGTACCGTTTACCTTTTCGTAATAACTCACTTTTGTTGGTGTAATTAATGCTTTTGCCACAGGAAAACCTAAAAACTTAATATTAATCCAGATAATTTCATCTTTTTTAATTCTAATATCTGCACCAATAGATTGTCTGTTTTTTATGTCTTGATATTTTACATCTGTTCTTATACTTAACGTAGAAAAGTCTTTAAAATTATCGTTGTGCCCTTTTACAATTTCCTCAACCTTTACTCCTTTTGAAGCTTTAGCGTTGGAAGTCAATTGGGTTGTTTTACAAGAAACAAAAAGCACTGAAAGAAATACGAATAGAAAAACTTTCTTCATTATTATTTTACGTTTTGACTTTTGGATAAATACATTTCTTTCTTTTTTAAATCTCCTGATTTTTCGTAAGATTTGGCTAATTGTGTGTAAAATTCTTTTTCTAAATTAGGATTCTCTACAACATAATCAACACCTTCTTCTAATTTACTTATTGCTTCTTTTGTTTTGTTTAAATTTAATAAAGCTATACCAGAATAAAAATATAAACTAGCTTGAGTTGGATATAGTTCTAATTGTTGATTAGCATATTTATCTACTTTATCATATTGCTTTTTCTGAACTAATAATTGCATTAGAAACTCAAAACTTTCAAAATCTTCTGGTTGATTTTCTATACTTTTTTCAAAATAAAAAACAGCTTCATCTAACTTATTTTTCTTTAGAAAATATTTAGCAACCTCTTTGTTTACATTTATTGATCTGTCTTCATCTAACAACGTAATTGCTTTCTCTAAATTGTTTGAAAATTCATTATTATTTGATGCAAATATCAGAAACTCATTAAAAACTCTATGTTTTATTTTAATATCGATTTTAGCACTTTCTAAAACTTTAAACAGTGAATTTGAAGCATTTTGACCGTCATTGTTATTCAAGTAAAATTTAGTTAAACTTACGTGAGCCCAATCAGAATTTGGAATATTTTCTGCAATTGTTTTGCAATTTCAAACGCTTTTTCTTCATTATTTGATTCCGAATATTGGTAAATTAAATCAATATAATTTTGTTCAACTAACGGGGATTTTTTGATAGCCGCTGCTAAATCATTTTTTTCTGGCTTATTAAGTTCAGGTGTTCTTTCAAGTTGCAATTTGTAGTATTCCATGGTTTGCGACAAGTTTGTCGTTTGTTCCATATCATTTAATAAAGATAAAGCCTTATCTTTTTGGTTGGTGTACATATATAATGAAACTAAATCATCTTGAAAATCTTTATTAAATTCAATTAATTTAGACACAATTCTGATAGCATTATTGTAATCTTTTGTTTCATAAAAAACATCATACAAGCCATTCCAATACCAACGTTCTTTTGGATTTAAATCTATTGCTTTTTGAAAATTATTTTGGGCTTCAGCATATTGCTTTAAGGCAAAATAATTTTTTCCTAATTCATGATAAATAACTGGGTTGTTTGCCTCTTTATCTAAACATTTTTGCAAAGAAATGATTGCTCTGTCATAATTTTCAATAGCTTTTTGAGTTAAAGCATCATAAAAATTATTTTCAAAAGCATCGTCAACCGCAGCAATTTCTTCTGGATTTGGCGTTTCTTGAGCAAAAGACACTTGATTATAACCAAAAGTTATAAAAAGAATCAAAAATGTTATAAATCTATTCATTAAGTTATATTTTATTCTAATACCGAATAATCTCCAATACTAATACTAGTAAAGTTTCCGTCAAATGATGCATGATTACCTATCATTGCATTATCTAATTTTGCGTTTTTTATATGTACATGTGTTTGAACCAAACTATTTTTAATCGTTGAATCAATTACGTGACATCCTTTTCCCAAAGATACATTTGGTCCAACTGTAGCGTTAATTAAAACTACATCTTCACCAATATAACAAGGAGGAATTATGGTTGAGTTTTCTTGTTTTACATCATAATCGATTAAATGTTCCCCATCATTATGTAAAAACCCAAGCATTCTTGTATTTGTATCAACGGTTACGTCTTTGTTTCCGCAATCCATCCATTCGTCCACTTTGCCTGGTACAAATTTCATGCCCTTTGCCATCATTTGCTTAATTCCGTCATTAATTTGATATTCTCCACCATGAATGATGTTGTTATCTATGACTAATTGCAGCTCGTCTTTCAAGACAGCAACATTTTTGAAATAATAAATTCCAATCACAGCTAAGTCTGAAACGAATTCTTTTGGTTTTTCAACTAATTCAATGATTTCTCCATTATCATTTAAGTTTACAACGCCAAAAGCTTCTGGTTTATCTACTTGTTTTACCCAAATTACGCTATCTGCATTTTTATCTAAATCAAAATCAGCACGAATTAATGTATCAGCATAAGCAATAACTGCTGGTCCACTTAAAGAATCTTTGGCACACATAATCGCATGACCAGTTCCTAAAGCTTCATTTTGATAATAAATTGTTCCTTTTGCTCCTAATTTATGGGCAATTGCTACTAATTCTTCTTCTACTTTTTTACCAAAACTTTCGTGTATGATAAAAGCTACTTCATCAATATCTTGATTTAAAACTCCTGCAATATCTTCCACTAATCTGTGAACGATTGGTTTCCCTGCAACTGGAATTAATGGTTTAGGAACTGTTAATGTATGAGGACGAAGTCGTGAACCACGACCAGCCATTGGTACTATTATTTTCATTTTTTATTGTAAGATTTAAGGATTGAAAGATTTAAAAATTACATTTCCATAATCTTTAAATTTTTTAATCTTTTAATTATTAAATTTTATTTAACTCCTGTACTTCCAAAACCACCTTCTCCACGAGATGTTTCAGATAATTCTTCAACTTCAATCCATTCTGCTCTTTCATGTTTTGCGATGATTAATTGAGCTATTCTTTCTCCATTTTCGATTGTGAATTCTTCATTGGATAAATTTACTAAAATTACTCCTATTTCTCCGCGATAATCGGCATCAACTGTTCCTGGAGAATTTAGTACTGTAACTCCTTTTTTAGCCGCCAAACCACTTCTTGGACGAACTTGTGCCTCATAACCTATTGGTAATTCAATGAAAAGTCCTGTTTTTACAATGGCTCTTCCTAGTGGTTTTAATGAAACTGATTCCGTTAAGTTCGCACGTAAATCCATTCCTGCAGAAGCAATAGTTTCGTAATTAGGTAATGAATGTTGTGATTTGTTGATTATTTTTATGTTCATTTTCTTTTGATGATTTTTAATAAAACTTGTTTTTCATTACTGTAAATATAGTAGCCAAAAAAGATTATGGCTAAAATACCAAAAATATAGGTTTCTCTAAATATTTCGACGTAAAAAGATATTCCGGACAATACTATTGAAATTCCTAAATAACTCATTATTTTCTTCATGTCATAAGGAATTGGATAATACTTATTTCCAAGATAATATGAAATTAGCATCATTGTTGCATAGGCTGAAATTGTTGCAATTGCACTTCCCATATAACTCCAAATTGGAATTAATAAAAAGTTTAAAGCTAGAGTAATTATAGCACCAACAATTGAAATGTACATTCCCATTTTTGTTTTGTCAGTTAGTTTGTACCATACAGAAAGGTTATTATAAATTCCTAAAAAGAAATTAGCTAAAATTATTAATGGAACAACTTTCATGGCTTCCCAATAAGAAGCATCACGAATAATTAACATTTTTAAAACATCAGCAAAGACAACAACAACTAATAGAATTACCGAACCAAAAACAACAAAATATTTTGTAATATCAGCATAAGTTTTGCTAGCATTTTCATTAGATGAGTGACTGAAAAAGAAAGGTTCAATACCAAGACGAAAAGCAGTTGCAAATAATGTCATAAACAAAGCCAATTTATAACAGGCTGAATAAGCACCAATTTCGGTTTTCGCAATGTTTTCTGGCAAAATATAATCTAATAGAATCCTGTCAAAAGTTTCGTTGATTGCAAATGCAATTCCGGCAACCATTACTGGTAAACTATATCGCATCATTTTCTTCCAAAGTTCGGTATCAAAGTGCCAATTCATTTTTATATAACTTGGAGAAAGTAATACAAAAGTGGCAAAACTAGCTATAATATTAGCTACAAAAATGTAACCTATTTGAAAGTTTTCAAAATAAATTGTGCTAATAAAACTGTTTGGAGAACTTGCTGCTAATTTGGGTAACCAAAGCAAGAAAAATAAGTTTAAAAACAAGTTTAAAGCAACGTTTCCTACTTTAATTAAAGCATAAAACACAGGCCTTTTTTCTGCTCTAAGTTTTGAAAAAGGTATGATTACTAAAGCATCTAAAACTAAAATCCAAATGGTATAAACTATGAATTCAACATCAATATTACTGGCTTTTGCTAAATAATTTCTGCCTAATAAAGCCATAATTAAAAATGCAATTGATGACCAAAAAAGAGAAATGGTTGATGTACTTACAACATTTTTATTATCTTCTTTAGAAAAGAAACGAAAAAAACTAGTTTCCATTCCGTAAGAAAGTATAACATTAAAGAATACTAACCAAGAAAAAATAATAGAAACTTCACCATATTCTTTTACATTTAAAACTTCAGGATCAGTGTATAAAGGCACCAAAATAAAACTAAACATTCTAGGCAGAACTGTTGCTAAGCCATAAATTGCGGTTTGTTTAAAAAGACTTTTATATACACTCAAATTTTTTATTTTAGATATTGAAGCAAAAGTAATTAATTCTTTTCTTTATTCCTTGATGGAAAAGCAATCATTGGTTTTTCTTTAACGTTTTGAAGATTTTTAATACTTTCTATTCCTTTTATTTTAAAATATAAATTTGCTTCTCCCGGTTTGAGTTGTACTTCTGGAGCTTTATTTACATATTCTTGTTTGGGATTTTCATCTAAAATTAAATCATTTTGAAAGGTTTTAATTCTAGCAATATATTCTGTTTCTGATAACTTTTCAAAAATTTTCTCATAAGCATTAAACCGTACTTTTTCTAATTTAGAATCCTTTGACAAAGGCTTTTTAAAAACAACATGAAAATTAATACCACTCCCACCATCTTGAACACCTGCTACCCATTTTTGATAATAAACAGTTTCTATGTTGTCAGAAAGATCTTTTGAAACTTCTTTTGATGAAGAACAAGAAAAAATTCCAAATAAAAATAATGTGACTATTAATTTCATATCTATTCTTTTTAAATATTTTACAAAGTGAAAACCTTTTGGCACGAAACCATGATTTATATAGAATTTTTGAGCGGCAAAATTAGTTGTATAAGCATCTAAAACAGCCATTGTACAATTATTTTTTATCGCTTTTTCAACCAAATATTCTGTAATAACTTTCCCAATTCCTTTAGAACGGTGATTTGGATGAACTATTACATTGTCTAATTCTAAATATCTTCCACACCATAGTTTTGAGGCTATCCAATATCCTGCCAAACCAATAGTTTCATTGTGTTCTTTGACAATGACTTGTTTATAATTTATAGGCAACATTTCATCTAAAAGCGATTTGTATTTTTCCAAAGTAAAATCAGCATAGAGTTGTTGAATAATTGGCAACTGTTCTAACATTGCTTCTTTGGTAGTTAACTCAAGGATTTCCATTATTTTTCTAATAAGTTTTTGTTGAACAACTCTAAAATTCTTCTGTATTCATCAATCCAAGAATAGGTTTCTTTAAAACCATGTGCTTCCACTGGAAAAACGGCTAAATCCCAATCTTTTTTTCCTAATTCAATAAAACGTTGCGACAAACGAACTACGTCTTGGAATTGTACGTTATCATCAACCATTCCATGCAACATTAATAATTTATCTTGAAGGTTTTCAGCAAAATAAATGGGTGAACTTCTTCTAAAAGCAATAGAATCTGTTTCTGGAAAGTTTAAAATATTCGAAGTATATCCTTGATTATAATGTGCCCAATCCGTAACTGAACGCAAGGCTGCACCAGCTTTAAATTCACCAGGTTCAGTCAACAAAGCCATTAAAGTGGTAAATCCTCCATAAGAACCACCGTAAATTCCAACTCGATTGGCATCAATTCCTAAAGTATCAACTAAATATTTTTTTCCATCCAATTGATCTAATAAATCTAAACCACCCATATGTCGGTAAATTCCAGTTCTGACATCTCTTCCGTAACCATCACTTCCTCTGTAATCAATGTCTAAAATTGTGTAACCTAAATCGGTCAACATATTATGAAACATGAATTCTCTGTGATATGAACTCCAATAATTATGCGCGTTTTGTAAATATCCAGCACCATGCACAAAAATGATTGCCGCTTTGTTTTTGGTTTCTCCTTTTGGTTCGTATACTCTTGCGTAAACTGAATTTCCATCCTGAGCTTTAAATGTGATTACGTCTGGATTTTTCCATGCATAAGCTTCAAACTCTTTTGTAGTTGAGTGTGTAATTTGTTTTAAAGTTGGATTCGATTTGTTTTCTGTAACATATAATTCCCAAGGCTTATTTTTATAAGAATATCGAACCAACAGTTGTTTTTCATTTGGCGATAATTCAACTTCATAAGCACCATCATTGGTTAAAATTGGTGTCGTTTTTTTAGTTTCACTGTCTAATTTATAAAACGATCTGTTTCCAGGATGATTTGTATTTGTAGTAATGTAAAATGTTTTTAAATCCTGTGAAAGTTTAACATCCCTAACTTCCCAGTTTCCTGATGTTAGTTGGGTTTTCTTTTTTGAAGTTAAATTCAAAGTATATAAATGTGAAAATCCAGAAGCTTCTGATTGAAAATAAATTGTTTCATTGTCTTTTAAAAAACCTAAAGTTCCTCCACCATAATTGTAATTTGGAATTCCTGGTCCACCAATCCAAGCTTCATCATGTTGATGGTCTAATTCTGTTATTTCACCTGAAATTAAGTTTAACTCAACAATCCATCGGTCTTTGTTGTCTTGACTTCGTAATTCGAAAACAGCTTTTGTTCCGGTTTTGTTATAAATTGGGCTAACCATTACGACTGCTTTCTCTTCTTTTTCCTTGTCTTTTAAATTTTCATATTCTTGATAATATTCAGGGTAATCCATTATACCTGATAATTTTGAAAATGAAACGTAATAAACAGTGTCTTTTTCGATGTTGTAAATTCCCATTTTGTGTTTGCTCAAGTTATCTATTGATACTTTTGAACGTGCTGATTTGTTTGATGTATAACCATCATCAGTAATAAAATGTTCGACTTTTGTTGGATTTTGTTTTGCATAATCCGACAATCTAAACGTAATAAATTTTCCGTTTGGTGAAGGTTTTAATTGTTCTAAAGAAGATTTTCCGAAATAGATTTCTTTGATTAAAGTTTCATTCTTTTTAGCCTTAAACCAATCGTCTTTAGCTTGATTATCTCTAACAAATTGAAATAATTCGGCTTGTTGTTTTTCTAAATAATTTTTTTCTTTATCTTTATCTTCTGATTCACTTCCTGATTTAAAGTTTGTCAATTGCACTATGGAAAAATCTTTGACATTTAGTTGATATATATTTCTGGATTGTTGGTAAAAAATAATTTCTGGATTGTTACTTCTCTCTATATTATAAATACGTTCTGAAGCTACTATAATCTTCTTGCTGTTCTTATTTTTTCTATTGAAAGCATATAAATTGCCCGCTTTAGTGTAATAAACAATTTCAAATTCTTTTTGGTTGGTATCATTGATTTCAGAAAAATCTTTATCTGTATCTTTTAAAATTTGCGGCTCACCCATTGAAGGATTCCAATAGTAAGTACTGTTTCCAACTTCATTTTTAGGATTCCAATCAAAATAAATAGTTGAGCCGTCAGTAGACCAACGATGATTTTCTGGTTGATTTCCAATAAACTCATTGCCTTTCATAATCTGCTCTAATTGAAGGTTTTGAGCAATTGCACTAAATCCAAATAAGATAAAAAGAGTAAAAATATATTTCTGCATTATATAGGTTTTGGTTTTAACAAATATATCAAATAAAAAAGAGCCAAATTACTTTGGCTCTTTTTTTATAATAAATGTAAATTAATCTTAACTATTTAAAGCTTCAGCTCCACCAACAATTTCAAGAATTTCTCCAGTAATTGCTGCTTGACGTGCTTTGTTATATGTTAATTTTAACTGATTTCTTAAATCTGTTGCATTGTCCGTTGCTTTGTGCATTGCAGTCATACGAGCACCATGTTCTGAAGCAAATGAATCTCTAACTGCTTTGTATAATTGTGTTTTTAATGATTTAGGAATCAAGGTTAAAACAATTTCTTCTTTTGAAGGTTCAAAGATATAATCAGATGAAACTGCTTCACCACCAGTAATTGGTGCTAAAGGCAAAAACTGTTCTCTTTGTACAATTTGAGTAGCTGCATTTTTAAATTGGTTATAAACAATTTCAATTTTGTCATATTCTCCTGCTTCAAATTTATCCATTAAAACTTGAGCAATTGCTGCAACATTATCAAAAGTCAAATCATCGAAAATTGCACTCTTGTTGTCAATTACATTATAATTTTTTCCTAAAACATCATTTCCTTTTTTACCAATAGCAAAAACATCAACTTGTTTTCCAGGATAAGAATTTCCAACTATAACAGCTTGTTTAATAACATTCGTATTAAATGCACCACATAAACCTCTGTTTGAAGTAATGGCAACAACTAATACTTTGTTGATTTCTCTTTGATCTGCAAAACTAACAGCACTATCTCCTTCAAGAGTTGCGCTTAAATTTTGTAATAATTCCGTTAATTTTTCGGCATAAGGCCGCATAGCTGTAATAGCATCTTGTGCTTTTTTAAGCTTTGCTGCAGAAACCATTTTCATCGCAGATGTTATTTGCATCGTAGACGAAACGGAAGTAATTCTATTTCTAATTTCCTTTAAATTTGCCATCTTTTATAAGTAATTAGTGAGTAGTAATTAGTGATTAGTTGCTTTAAGCTAGTTACTACTCACTAATTACTTTTCACTTATAAATTAATATTTTGCTGAAATTTCTTTAGCTGCTGCTCCTAAAACGTCTGTAATTTCATCTGTGAATTTACCAGCTTTTAAAGCATCTAATGTTGGTCTGTTTTTTGCATTAAGATATTCGATAAAATCTCTTTCGAATTCTTTTACTTTTTCAACAGGAACATCTTTTAATAAATTTTTAGAACCAGCATAGATAATTGCGACTTGATCTTCAACTGTATACGGATCATTTACCGCTTGTTTTAAGATCTCAACGTTACGTTTACCTTTTTCAATTACATTTTTAGTTACTGCATCTAAGTCAGAACCAAATTTAGCAAATGCTTCTAATTCTCTATATTGAGCTTGGTCTAATTTTAATGTTCCAGCTACTTTTTTCATTGATTTAATTTGTGCATTACCTCCAACGCGAGATACAGAAATACCAACGTTAATTGCAGGACGTACACCTGAATTAAATAAATCTCCATCTAAGAAAATTTGTCCGTCAGTAATCGAAATTACGTTTGTTGGAATATATGCAGAAACGTCACCCGCTTGGGTTTCGATAATTGGTAAAGCTGTTAATGAACCTCCACCTTTAACGATTGGTTTCAATACGTCTGGTAAATCATTCATGTCTTTAGCAATCTCATCATTTGCGATTACTTTACAAGCTCTTTCTAATAAACGAGAGTGTAAGTAAAAAACGTCTCCAGGATAAGCCTCACGTCCTGGTGGTCTTCTTAATAAAAGAGAAACCTCACGGTAAGCTACAGCTTGTTTAGATAAATCATCATAAATGATTAATGCAGGACGACCTGTATCACGGAAATATTCTCCAATTGCTGCTCCAGCCATAGGTGCATAAACTTGCATTGCTGCAGGATCAGAAGCGTTTGCTGCAACAATGGTTGTATAAGCCATTGCTCCTTTTTCTTCTAAAGTTTTTGCGATTAATGCAACCGTTGAAGCTTTTTGCCCAATTGCTACATATATACAATATACTGGTTGACCAGCATCGTAAAATTCTTTTTGATTTAAGATGGTGTCAATACAAACTGTAGTTTTTCCAGTTTGACGGTCACCAATTACCAATTCACGTTGTCCTCTACCTACTGGAATCATAGCATCGATAGCTTTGATACCTGTTTGTAATGGTTCAGTTACTGGTTGACGAAAGATAACTCCAGGTGCTTTTCTTTCTAATGGCAATTCATATAAAGTTCCTTCTATTGGTCCTTTTCCATCAATTGGATTACCTAATGTATCTACAACACGACCTATTATTTCTTCTCCTACTTTAAGAGAAGCAATACGTTGTGTTCTTTTTACATTTGATCCTTCTTTGATTCCTGTTGATGGTCCTAAAAGTACCACACCAACGTTATCTTCTTCTAAGTTAAGAACGATAGCTTCTAAGCCGTTATCGAATTGAACTAACTCACCATATTGAGCGTTAGATAATCCGTAAACGCGCGCGATTCCATCTCCTACTTGTAGAACAGTTCCTACTTCTTCTAACGTTGCACCAGATTCAAAACCTGATAATTGTTGCTTTAATATTGCTGAAATTTCAGCTGGATTTATTTCTGCCATTTTATTTATAATTTGTACACTCTTGAGGTGCAATAAATATTAATAACTAAATTCTCTTTTTAAATTTTGCAATCTGCTTGCTACAGATGCGTTGTATTGTTGATCACCCATTGTTAAAATAAATCCACCAATGATAGATTCGTCAACAATGTTTTCTAAAGTGATTTTCTTATTTGAAAACTCTTTAATTTTTGCTAAAACTTGTGATTCTAAATCAGTAGTGATTGGAAAAGCAGTTGTAACTTTTGCAATCTCAACACCGTTTAATTCATTTACTAATGCTTGAAAATCTGAAGCTATTGTTGGCAATAATTCAAATCTTTTGTTAGCTAATAACAATTGAAATAAACTTTTAGTTTCTTTTTGTGCAGCCGCAAAAATTGCTACTAAAGAAGAATATTTAACTTCTCCTTTAATAATAGGGCTTTGTAAAAAGTTTTTTAACTCTCTACTATCTTTTACAGCATTTACTATCGAAGTCATATCGTTAGTAACATTGACTGTATTATTGTTTAGTTGTGCAATATCAAGTATCGCTTTTGCGTATCTTATAGCTGCTCTTGTACCTGCCATAATTAGTTTAATTTAGCATCACCTAACATAGTCTCAACTAATTTAGTTTGAGCTTCTTTGTTAGCTAATTCTCCTTTTAATACCTTTTCAGCAATCTCTATAGAAAGTGCACCTACTTGATTTTTTAAATCAGCAATAGCAGCATTTTTCTCACTAGCAATTGATGCTTTAGCTTGTTCGATCATTTTTTCTCCTTGCATTTGAGCTTCTGATTTTGCATCGCTAATCATTTTTTCTTTGATTTCACGTGCTTCTTTAATCATAATATCTCTTTCTGCTCTAGCTTCAGCTAATAACTTTTCGTTATCTGCTTTAAGGTTTTGCATGTCTTTCTTAGCGTTTTCTGCAGCTAACAAAGCATTATTAATCGAATCTTCTCTGCTTTTTACAGCTCCAAGAATTGGTTTCCAAGCAAGTTTCCTCATTAATAAGAAGAAAACAATAAAAATTAGACTTGTCCAAAATATTAAACTTTCTGGTGAAGTTAAATTCATAATATATATATTTTACTTTTTGTTTCTTTTTTTAAAAAATCTTCTCACAACCAACCGTTGTGAGAAGATGATTAATTAGTTAGCGATTAAAGCAACTACTACAGCGAAAAGTGCAACACCTTCGATAAGAGCAGCAGCAATAATCATTGCTGTTTGAATTTTTCCAGCAACTTCTGGTTGTCTTGCCATAGCATCCATAGCAGATCCACCAATTCTTCCAATCCCGATTCCTGCTCCAATAACAGCTAATCCAGCACCGATTCCAGCTAATACCATAATAAAATATTTATTTAGTTAATAATTAATAAAACTCAATTTAGTGATGATCATGTTCTGCAACTGCCTGACCAATAAACAGTGCTGACAACAAAGTAAACACGTATGCTTGCAATGCTGCAACTAATAATTCCAAAACACTCATAAACAATACAAAGGCACCAGAAACTGGAGAGATCCATGTTGTTTTGAATATATATATTAATGAAATTAAACTTAAAATAATAATATGCCCTGCAGTAATGTTTGCGAATAAACGAATCATTAATGCAAAAGGTTTTGTAAACATTCCAATAATCTCTACTGGTATCATAATAGGGTATAATGCTTTTGGTACTGGTGGTGCAAAAATATGACCCCAATAATCTTTATTAGCATTAAATGATGTGATTAAAAATGTTATAAATGATAAAACAAATGTAAAGTATATATTCCCTGTTAAGTTAGAACTAAATGGGAAAAATGGAATAAGTCCAAACATATTATTAATCCATATAAAGAAAAATATAGTTAATAAGTAAGGCATAAATTTAGCGTATTTTTTTTCTCCAATATTTGGAATAGCAATGTCGTCTCTAACAAAGATTACTAATGGTTCTAAGAAACCTGCTAATCCTTTTGGAGCCATATTGTTTTTCTTGTAAGATTTTGCAAGTGAATAGAATAATAAAAATAATACTATTACCGAAAGCAACATTGAAAAAACGTTTTTTGTAATAGAGAAATTTAAAGGTCTTGCACTAAAATTAAAGGCACTCTTATCATCTTCGCTTAAATTTTCGAATTTGTCTGCATAATAAATCACTTCTTTGTATTTTACAAACTTCTCCCCGTTCTTTTCTACAATATGTAAACCGTTATCGTCATGATGAAATTCAGAAGAACCAAATATTGTTAATCCGTTTTCAGACCATAAGATTACAGGTAATGAAACAGATATTGGATGCCCATTCCAATCAGCAATGTGGAAATCATGAGAATCACCAATATGCGAATTAATTAAGTCCGTAGCATTAAATTCTTTCTCTGCTTCTTCAATACCATGTCCAGCAATACTTTTAGTCGAAGCTAATAATAAAGTAGCTAATAAAACTATGTTCAATACTTTTCCAAAAATCTTCATAACTATATTTAGATAAAACAGTGTTTTAATTTTTTTGCAAAAGTACATTATTAATTAAAATAATAAAAGTTATTGCTATAATTTTTACGTTTTTTGTCTTTTACTCTTTTTTGTTCAATAATTTTATCAAAAAAACACTTTCAATTATTAAAAAAACAAAGTAACAAAAGAAAAAACTTAAGGTGTCTGGAATTTTGTTATCAAAGGCAGATTTTATCAAAGGCATCAAAAAAGAGACCGAAAGCGCCATCTTAATTATTCCAATTCCTAAAAAAGTGTACCCTACGTAATCACTGAATTTATCATAAATAAAATAAAGGATTCCAAGTCCTACAAAAGTCATTATAAAATTGAAAAAATAAATGTTTTGTATAGGGATAAATACCTCTATGTTTCTAATTAAAAAATAATGTATTGAACCGATAATTAATGAAATAATCAATAAATAGGCTACTGAAATCAAAAACTTTTTAATCATTATCTATGGCTTGAATTTTTTTTAAATTTCTAAAAATACTATACAACGAAATAAATATAGAAATTAATGATAATAGTATTATAAACAAAGGGCTTAAATTAAATTTTGCATCAAGATAATTTCCAAAAAAAACTCCTGCAAAAATAATTATTCCCATTTGAAAAGGAATGTTTAAAAAAACCAACCATTTATTAGGCTGTTTTTTCTTCTTGTTTTGATTCATTTTTTACTTCATTGATGTTTTTAATTGAACCTTTCATGCTGCAAGTTGCTGTAAAATTCGCTCCAGGTTCAACGCCAAGTTTTCCAACTACAACATCTCCTTTAATGTTTGCATTAGATTTAACATTTAAGAGTTCAATTGCTTCAAGTTTTCCAAGAAATTTACCTTCAACATCTATGTTTAGACACTTTACATTTCCTTCGACAAAACCACTTGGGCCGATAACTAATTTGCCTTTTAAAGTAATGTTACCAATTAAAGTCCCGTCAATTCTTACATCAGAATCAGAAACTAAGTCTCCGTTTAATTGTGTTCCTTCTGCAATTCTATTCATTTTGCCAAAAAGGCCTTCTGCTGGTTTGGTTTTTTTATCGAACATGTTTTTTATTTTAGTAAGGATAAATAAATATCCCAATTTTTCTTAATTTGAACAACCATATAATTGTCTGATGAAATTACATAAGCTTCATCATTTACTTTGTAATCTTTATAATCTTTTAGTAAAAATAGTGTCGATTTTGCTGATTCTTTTGATTGAAAACCATGAACTACAATAAAATTTGCTGAATCATTATACAAATCATTTGATTTTTTTACTAAAACATCACTTCTGTCTTTTATAAACTTATCTAATTTTACATATAATGCTTCAATTTCAGAAGTTGACATGTAGTTTTTTGGAAAAACTATTTTCCATGATCCATTAGTGTCTTCTTTAAACTCTAGCTTTTCAAGACTAGGAATGTTTTTTGACAAAATACTTTCTGCTTGTTTTCCTTCGTTTGCGTTTGGATAGTTTAGCGCTACAAAATTCAATGTCTTTTTATAAGCTTCTATTCCTTTTAATCTTGCTGAAATTTGAGCTTTTAATAATTCGAATTTGGGCGCAATTTCGTCTCCTGTATATAAATCGATATATTCATTGACTTTTACATAAGATTCTCTAATTTCTCCATTTTCAAAATCTTTATATAATTTTGCATAAACAGCATCTGGTGACTGATTATCTTCATTATCTTGATTTGGATTTAGAAGTATTTGAGCATATCTACTTTCTGGATATTCTGAAATAATTTGCTGTTTAATTTCATTAGCCTTTGGACTTCCAATGATTTCATATATTTTAAACAAATTATATTTTGAAGGCAGAATAAATCGTTCTTCAGGTTTATTGTCTAATAATTTTACAAATTTAGAAGCAGCTAATTTATACTCTTTGAATTTTTCTTTGTAAATATTTCCTAATTGATAATCGGCAAAATCTCTGTCTTTTTTTAAACTGTCTAGTACTTTTAAATCCGAAGGTAGTTGACTTGTATAAAACTCAACTTTGTAAGCTGGGTTATCTACAACTTTTTCTTCTTCTTTTTCCTCAACTACATCTTTGTTGTTGTCTTTAGCGTTAGATTTATTACTAGAAAGTTTACTAAAACGCCAATTGTCTTTTAGTTCTCTTTTACCCCATTTTTTCCTGAATTCAGATTTTCCAAAAGCTAAATTAGTTGGACTATAAAAATAAAAACTACTTGTTTGTGCGTCGTTTCCTCCAATTGATGGTGGCGCAAATTTAGACTTACTTGCCTGACTTACATCTTCACCTGCAAGAGATTGATTATTATTTCCTATTACTGCAGCACCATTTGATTTGTTCTCTTCAATTAAAGCTAATCGTTCTAATTCTTTTTGTTTGATTAAATCTTGAACTTTAAGTTTTTCTATGTGTTTTGAATAATATTCATTTTTAGCCTCATCAGAAAGTCCGACTACATATAAGATACTATCATTTGATTTTGAAATAGCTTCATATTTAATTACATCATCTAAATTTTGTCTCTTTTTAGCAATAGCCCTATATTCTCTAGTTCTATCATTTAACTTTGTTAGAGTACTATCATAATACTTACCTGCTTTTAGATATTCCGCATTATAAAAATTAATTTCAGCAATATTTCTATAATTTGAAGCAGTTAAATATTTATCAGCTGTTTGTTTTCTTAGTGACTTATTATAGTAAGTAACGGCTTGTTTGTCATTACTTTGTTTGTCATAAAACAAGGCAATTTGGTGATTAATAACATCCAAAAAAGGTCTGTTTTCTCTATCTTCAAGAAGTTTATTGAATCTTTCTAGAAAAACTAATGTATCCCCTTTTTCATAATCAAATTGTTGTGCTAATTTTGCATGTGCCTGAATAGTGTATTTTCTTGGAGCCTTTCGCTTCATTGCGATAACTTCTTTATAAGCCATTGCTGCACTATCTGAATGCTTTAAATCTTCATAAAGTTGACCAATAATAAAAGTATATCTTGCTTTTTGATCGTTAATTTTTGTCTTTTCTTTGGCCTTCTTAAGAACTATTAGGGCTGTATCTTTTACCCCTAAATTCATGTAAGCTTGGGCTAACATTGCTGATGCATTTGCTAAATCTTGCCCTTCAATTTTTTTGTCTTTTAAAAGTCTTTTTAAATTATCCGCAGCAACTTGATCGTTATCTAATCTAATGTTGATTTTTTCTCTCCAAACTTTTGCTTCATAAATTTTATCGCTGTTTGGGTATTTGTATAAAACATAATTAAAAGCTTCTAAAGCCGGAATGAATCTATTGTCAAAATAACGAGCTTTTCCTAGTAAGATGTATGCTTCATCCATTTGTGAGTTCTTTTCAGAACCACCAATATTCATAGAATGTTTTTGAATAGCTTTGATTGCTTTATCTTCAGCACGTTCAAAATTTGGATTTTTTTCTTCACCAGGAAGCATTTCTTCTTCATCTTCCTGCATATATTCTACAGGTAAAACATCCCAAAAATCATCTTGATAGGTTGTGCCTAAGTCTTTTAAACCTGTTTCTAAAGCAACATCACCGTTATATAAAATGTTATATTTGGCAGTTTTGGCATGAAACGTTCTGTTTATAAATCTATCTTTCTTTGTTGAACAAGAGATGATTAGAAGTATAATTGCTACTATACCAAAATATTTATATGTATTAATTTTCAAAGTAAAATAGTTTATAATTCATAACTGAAAATTTCAGTTTTTAGTATATGAACTCGTAAAAATACGTTTTTTTTAGAAGTATGAAAATATTTCTGCCTATTTGGGTAAAACCCGATGAAAATTTATGATTTAGCTTAAGCCGAAAAGAAAGCTTCTAGTTCTTTTAATGTTTCTGTTGTTGGCACTAAATCTTTTACAACATTACCTTTTTCTAAAACTACAATTCTGTCTGAAACCTCAACAGTATGTTGTAAATCGTGACTTGAAACTAAAACAGTAGTTTTTTTATCTTCAGCTAAAGTTTTGATGATTTTCTTTAATCTAATTTGGGTTGTAGGATCAAGATTTGCAAAAGGTTCGTCTAAGATTATTACTTCAGGATTTCCTATTAAAGCACCTATAATTCCAGCTTTTTTTGCGTTTCCTTTTGATAAATCTCTTAGGTATTTTTTATTGTTTAGAATTTCACCATTAAAAAAATCTTCATAATTTTTCAAAAATGAGTCTACATCAGCTTTGTTCCAACCACGAAGCTCACCTATGAAATAGAAATATTCTTCTGGTGTAAGATAGCCAATTAGAAAGCTTTCATCAATAAATGAAGAAGTGAATTTTTTCCATTCTTCACTTGTGTTTATTTGAATATTGTTTGAAGTTATTCTTCCAGTTGTTGGTCGAATTAAATCTAATAGTAAACTGAAAAAAGTGGTTTTTCCTGCTCCATTATTTCCCACTAATCCAAAGCTTTGTCCTTTTGGAATATCTAATTGATTGATTTGTAGAACGGTAGTTCCGTTGTATGTTTTTTTAAGATCTGAAACGTGTATCATCTTTTTTGTTTTTAGTGAAAGGTAATTGGTGATTAGTTATAGATTTAACTTTTTTGTTTGTAAGCGTGTAAGGTTGCGTATTTTTCTTTTTTATAAATGGCTTCAATCATTTTAAACACTTTGTTTTTAAAGGCAAATCCGATTATTCCAGCTATAACAATAAAAACATATCCATAAATTGGACTAAATAAAAAGTGCCCTAAACTATATAAGGCGATTGGTAATAACAATTTTGGTAATGAAATCAACATTGTTTTTACATTAAACGCTTTTTTATCTCCAAATGCTCCTTTTGCTGAAGTTAAATCAATTGGTGTTTTGATAAATGCTCCACCTAATAAGATTAAATGCGAATTAATTCCCATATTGAAAACCGCACAAGCTAAAATGGTTAAATAAGCTTCCCAACCAAAATATAGATAAAATGAAGCTAATAAAGTTGAAATAATAGTTGCAATAATAATCAACCACCATTTTGCTGATAAGTAATCTTTATAAGTAATGTTTTGAGTCATCATTAAAGGATAATAAGAACTATCCCAACTTGGTACAAATTGTCCGAATGTGAATAAAAAACCTCCTGAAATAAATATTCCAGCAAATACTTTCATGAATGGATTGTCATACGTTTCAACAGCACCAGCAAAAAATAAAAGGCCATAAAAAAGAAATATAAAACTCATTAAAACAGAAGTTTTGGCTCTTTTATTTCTTTTAATTAATCTGATATCATTTTTAATGAAAATTGAAACACTTCCTAATTTGTCTAACCAAGAATAGTTTTCTGTAGTTGCATTTGATTCTTTTAAGGCTAAACCTGCATCTAAATATAAATTAGATTTAAAAAATTTGAATGTAAAATAATATAAGCCAAACACTAGTAGAAATGGAATTAATACTAAATAGCTCAAGTTATAAAATCCTTCAAAAAACGAACTGGTATAATTTGTAATGTCGAAAATATTATAATATTGTAACAATCCAAAAGCAGCAAAAACTCCAATTACGGCATAAAATACACTATCTTTTTTATCGATTAAAATGGCAATGAAATTATTAGCGTAGATAAAAAACAACATACTTAAACCCCAAAAGATAGCATTTATAGGGGCAAATCCTTCTTTAATTAAAACTAACGTGAATGGAATAAAGAAAAACCAATGCAAAAAATTAAAAAAAGATAAGATTGTTTTGCCTAAAGTATAATGAACAATGTTGTTTTTTTTGATGTTTTGATTTAGAAAAGGTCTAATAGTTAACGTTGGCATTTTCTGCAGAAAAAACCGAAAAAGCAAATCAAAAACCAAGTAATAGATAATGAATTTATTTACTGTTGGAAATGGTTTTAATCCTGCTTTTTCAAGCAAAAAATAAGAACCAACTCCTAAACCAATAAACATAACCATAAAATACAATGCTCCAAAAGCCATTAAAATCTTTAAAGCCAAGTTGGTAGAAAATGAAGCTGATCTAATAAATGATCTCCATTCTAATTGAATAAATTGTTTTATCATGGTTTTGGTTAATTAGTTTGTGGTTGCTAATTGGTAGTGTTTTATGATAAATTGTTACAAAGAATTTGCTAATTCGGTTTGTAAATCGTACCATTCTACATAATGTTGTTTTGTGAATTGGTATAAACGTTCTATTTGTTGATTAGTTAGTTCCATTTTGCTGAAATGCTTTTTTGGGACTTATTAAACTTAACTACAGTTTTAAAATAGTAAATGAAAAATGAAAAGCTTAAAAATAAAATAACGCTAACAGTATAAATATTTCCTTTAAAATCCCCAAAAAAACCTTCAGCAAAACCATTAATAAATATATTTATAAAATAAATAGCATTTAATATTAGTCCAAATTTCTCTAAAACATAATATCTTTTTCTTGCATTAAAAAAATAGATACTTGTGCTAATCACAAAAAATAAAAGCATTAAAATCCAAAACACAGAATTTAAAACAATTAAATTTTCTTGAAAAATAAAGCAAATTATAACTGTAAAAAACACAACAAACGCATTGTAGTTATTTGTCAAAGATTTTAAAAAAAGTTTTAAAACTTCAAAAGATGATTTTTTATTCATCTTAAAAATTTCATTTTTGTTTACAGGCATATAAACTTTAAAAGCATCATAAAATCCAATGTTTTTTTCTGTCATTTCTCTTTCAATTCCGTTTAGAATATGATCAAGCATTTCCATTCGAATATCAAAATAAATAACATTATTTTTTTTGAGGTAATTATCTATAAAGTTTATGTTTTCTTGTGTTGGTTTCATCTTAATAACTCAATTTAGGATTTACAATAGTTTGCATGTTCTTAATAAACTCTTCTAATTCAGATAAACGATTAACCGTTTCTTTTGTACCTTTTTCTGTTAATTTGTAGTATTTTCTTAATCGATTATCTACTTTTTCAACTTCAACATCTAATAAATCTTCAGCTTCTAATTTATGTAAGGCTGGATACAAAGCTCCTTCAGTGATGTTTAATTCTCCTTTAGTTATTTCCTTTACTTTCTGAGTAATTTCATAACCATACATTCTGCCATTTTCTTCTAAAAGTTTCATGATTATGGTGTTCAAACTTCCTTTATATAATTGTAAATTTTTCATTGTATTGAAATTTTATACTACAAACATACATAATATTCTTATACATTAGAATCTTATGTATTAAAAATTTCAAATTCTTTTTTCTTTTATCTTTTCTCTATATTACTAAGAAGTAGTATTTTTGTAAAAAGAAACTCAACTATGTCAGCATTCTATAAACTAGCTATAAAAGAAATTAAAAGAGAAACTCTAAACGCTGTTTCTATTTTATTTAATATTCCATCAGAATTAAAAGAAAATTATCAATTTATTGCTGGTCAATATGTTACTTTAAAACTAACCTTGGACGGACAAGAAATTCGTAGGGCTTATTCTATCTGTAGTAGTCCTAAAAGTGGTGAACTTCGTATTGCTGTTAAAGCCATTAAAAGCGGTTTTTTCTCTAAGTTTGCTAATGAAAGCTTAGCAGTTGGTGGTTTATTAGAAGTTGGAACTCCTGAAGGAAAATTCACCTTCGAACCAAAATTTGATAAACAAAAAAACTATGCTGCTTTTGTAGCTGGAAGTGGAATTACTCCAGTTATGTCAATACTTCAAACGGTTTTAGAAGAAGAACCTAAAAGTACTTTTGTACTCGTTTATGGAAATAAAAACGAAGAAGAAACTATCTTTCATCAACAATTACACGATTTACATTTAAAATATGTTGGTAGATTATTTGTTCACTACGTTTATAGTAAAATAAATGTTGATGGTGAACTTTTTGGTAGAATTGATAAATCTGCCGTAAACTTTGTTTTAAAGAATAAACATTCCCAAAAAGAATTTTCTAAATTTTATTTATGCGGTCCAGAAGACATGATTAACTTGGTTTCTGACACTTTAAAAGAAAATAACATAGTAGAAAAAGACATTAAATTCGAATTATTCTCAACACCAACCACTGAGAATGATGCTGTAATTTCGCATGAAGGACATACCAAAATTACCGTTTTAGTAGATGGTGACGAAGTGACTTTTGAAATGAGTCAAAAGCAAACTTTACTTGAAGCTGCTTTGAAGCAAGGATTAGATGCTCCATATTCTTGTCAAGGTGGAATTTGCAGTAGTTGTATCGCAAAAATCACAAAAGGTTCTGCTGAAATGAAGAAAAACACCATTTTAACAGACAAGGAAATAGCAGATGGATTAATTTTAACTTGTCAAGCCCATCCTACTTCTGAAGAGGTTTTTGTAGATTATGATGATGTTTAAAAATTAGTGATTAGTGAAAGTACTAAATGCTAAGCTTTTTTTATTTTCTTTATCCAATACATTATAAAAATTGTTCCAACAATTGAAGGTGAAATCCAGTAGATTAAGCCTTCAAAACGTAAACCTGCAACTAAAAAAGCAGTAATTGAAGCAATATATGCACCTGACATTTTTCCTATATGAAAAGGTAGGATTTTTGTTTTATCTATGTTTTTATAAAATTTGAAGTCTCTTATTGAGGTTAATAAAGCCGTTAGTCCAAAAAACAGATATAAGATTCCACCAGAATTATTTCTTAGAAGAAAGTAGGTTCCAAAAAACAACATGACTAAAGAGGCAACAAACATCACACCTGAAATCAATTTATCTGTGAAATTTGCTTCTTTTTTCTTTTTGAATAAAAGGATTCTATTTCCTGAAATTACTAAGTAAATTGTAAAAATTCCGATTAAGAATAAAAAGTTGTTTTCATGATTTGGTAACCAACAAATTGGAAGAGAAATTAAAGAACTAATCACCATTCCATAAGAAAAAACTTTTCCTGATTTTTTGTGATTTGCACTTCCTTTTATAAATAAAATACTTGCTAAACCTGATAAAAGAGCAATTCCTCCAAAAAAAGCGTGAATATAAATGAAGATTTTAATGACTTGTTCCATGATGTTTTATTTTTATAGAACAAACTTATATCAAATAGGCTGCTTGAAATATTTTAATATTCTGAACTGTTGAAATAGGTTAATGAGTTGTTATTTTCTTACTAGTTCTCAATGCTTGATACTACTTTTTCAACTGAAATACTTCGCATTACATCTTCATAGCCAGGAACAATTTTATTTCCATAAACAGATGTTGGTAATAAAGGATACTTTGTTCTATCAGAAACCAAACAGTTTTCCATAGGTTGATTGAATGGTTTGAATCCAGCATAAGGATGCGTTGCTCCCCAAAGTGTAACAACCTTAACTCCAAGCATTGCAGCAATATGTGAGTTACCTGAATCCATGGAAAGCATTACATCTAAATTTGAAATTAATTGAAGTTCTTCCGTAAAAGTTAGGTTTCCAGCCACAACAATTACGTTTTTGTGATGGTTTTGTAATTGATTTAATTTTTGAATTTCTTCTTTTCCACCACCAAATAACATGATTTTTTGATTTGGTTTTTTGGCTAAATCATCAATCACTTGTTGCATTAAATCTAAAGGATAGACTTTACTTTCATATTGAGCAAAAGGTGCAATTCCAATTAACTTCATCTTAGAGAAATCAGAAATCTCTCCAATTTTACTCAGGATATTGTTCGACAAAACTGCTTTTTCAGGAAACGTTGGATTAGCTAAATCAATTTGAAAACCTAATTTATTAAAAGTTTCAATATGTCTTTCAAACATTGATTTTGTAGGTTCAAAAATCTTATTTTCTGCACGTGTTAATGCTTTTTTATCGGCACGACCTTTGTCTGTTGCAGCCACTTTTTTTCCGCTTAAAGCGAATAAATTTCGAACTACTTTTGAACGTAACACATTATGTATATCTGCCACATGAGTAATTCCAAACTTCTTCAAATCTGAAAATAAACGTAGTAATCCTAAAAAACCTTTATGTCTTTCTTTTAAATCAACTCCAAAAAAAGAAACATATGGAATTGTATCAAAGAAAGGTTTAAAAAAAGGTCTAGAAATAACCGTAATTTTTACATCAGGATGTTGAATAGAAAAAGCTCTCAACACTGGAACTGTCATTGCGACATCACCCATAGCTGAGAGCCTTATTACTAATATGTGTTTTGTTTTTGGCATTTAAAAAAAAATGCTTATTTCTTATTTTGGTATAAAACAGGATTTAATTCATCATCGTTATACATTTTCATTTGTTTGTAAACTTTCATGAATTTATCACCATTTTCAAAATCAACCATTAATTGGTCAATCGAACTAAACATATCGCTTTTTTGATCTAAAAGAACATTCAGTTTTTCTTGACATTTTGCTCTATGTTCCGCTGAAGCTTCTATTCTTGTAGCTTCTTCATTCATATGATAAATTTTCAAAGCTAAAATTGACAAACGATCCATTGCCCAAGCAGGACTTTCAGTGTTTATCTTAGCATCATCTTTTACTTTAACTTCACTGTATTTTTGAAGAAAATAACTATCAATATATTCAACCATATCGGTTCGAACTTGATTAGAAGCATCAATTTTTCTCTTTAAAGTTAATGCTGCAACTGGATCAATTTGTGGATCACGAATAATATCTTCGTAATGCCATTGTACTGTATCAACCCAATTTTTGGCATACAATAAATGCTCAATTTGGTCTTTTGGATAAGGATTATTTATTGGTTGATCTACACTATCATGTACATGATAATCATTGATACTTTGTTCAAAAATGGTAAATGCAAATTTCGCAAACATAATTATATGGTGTTAATTTGTACAAAAATAGAGAATTTTTATACTTTTATCCTCAAAATCTAAATAATATTCCAATGCACATTCATTATATCTCTGAAGAAAACAGTATTCTAAATCATTTTTTAACCCAATTAAGAGATGTCAACATTCAAAAAGACAGCATGCGTTTTAGAAAAAACATTGAACGTATTGGCGAAATTATGGCATACGAATTAAGCAAAACACTTGAATATAAAAATATTAAAGTTCAAACTCCATTAGGTATTAAAGAAACTACAACTGTTGCAGACAATGTGGTTTTATGTTCTATTTTAAGAGCTGGCTTAGCTTTGCATCAAGGATTTATGAACTTTTTTGATGATGCAGAAAACGGATTTGTTTCTGCTTACAGACATCATTATAACAACGATGATGATTTCGAAATATTAGTTGAATATCAAGCAGCACCTTCTTTTCAAAATAAAAATTTAATTTTGATTGATCCGATGTTAGCAACTGGTCAATCTATTGTAGCTGTTTTAAACAAATTACATTTAGAACAAAAGCCCAAAGAAATTCACATTGCAGTAGTTATTGCTGCTCCTGAAGGAATAGCTTATTTAGAAGAACATCTTCCTAAAAACTGTCATTTGTGGGTTGCAGCTTGTGATGAAAAACTTAATGAGAAAAACTATATTGTTCCAGGTTTAGGTGATGCAGGTGATTTAGCTTACGGAAGTAAATTATAACTGTAATAAAAACATGGTAATTGAAACGAAAACTAATAAATAAAGTGTTGTTTCTTTCATCCAATTGGTCTTGATGGTTTCGATAAAATTAGCTCCTAATATAGCTAAAGGAGCTAAACTAAATATTAGATAACTGTTGTTTTTATGGTCGGATAAAACATAAATTAAAACCCCTAATAAAAAAGCAAACAGTATTTTTTTATAAGTTGATTGTTGGTTTAAAGGTTTATTCTGTACCTCAGTTATTTGAGTAGAAAAGAACAACAAAGCCACTGAACTAAATACTGCTAAAGCTATATTTTGATAAATGTTTTCAAAATAACTAAAGTTAAAACTTGTGTTGATTTCGCTATAAAGATCAGATATCAAATTGTTGTCTAAAATTAAGTCTACTAAAACACTTAAAATTGCAACTGCAAACAATGCTAATATTGGAATAATCCAGTTTTTGTAATTTCCAGACACGTGAAAAATAATAGAAATAAACACTAAAATTATAAATGAAATACACCAAAAATGAAACAACGTTGCTACAAATATCCAAAAAGAAGCATCGAAAATTTTCTCTTTAGTGTTTTTTAAGTTTTGCAAAGAAATTAGTCTTCTCAGTGCTAATAACAATAAAAAATTAGCGATTATTACATTTGGTGTTTTAAAAATTAAAGGAAAAAGAAACAAAAAAATGGAGAACAAAAGAATAGTATAATTATTCGATTTAGTTAAGTTGTTTTTTAAAGTTAAAAAATTAAGCAGCAAGTAAGACGCAAATAAAAACAGAAACAACCCTATTTTTTGTGCTATTTGCCAACCATCATTTGTCCAACTAGTTTCTTTAAATTGATACAAACCATATAAGAATAAAGTTATTATTCCTAATATTAAATAATTTATTGGTCTTGTTTTACTAAAAACACTTGCTATCATAAAGATATTTATTACTTTTGTGGTGTAAATATAACACTATTAAAAAAATGAAAGCATTTTTTGAAGGATTCGCATCTCTATTTGTTGATTTTTTATTCAAACCTTTTGACTGGTTAAGAGAACTAGAGTTAACAAATTGGTGGATAGCAAACATTATAAACTGGGTTTTTATTGTCGTTTGTATAGTTGCTATGGTCTACTGGACTAAAAAATTAAACATCTTCAAAAATAATGGTGAAGATGATGATAATACAACAGCACATTCGTTTTTAGGTTAAATCGAAACCTATATCTTTTCGATAATTCATCTTATCAAAATGTAATTTATTTATGTTTTGATAAGATTTTTTTATGGCTTCGTCAAACGAATTTCCGTATGATGTAATGGCTAAAACTCTCCCTCCATTAGATACTACTTTACCGTTTTCAAGTTTAGTTCCAGCGTGAAATACTAAGGAATCTTCAATAGTCTCTAAACCTGTAATTTCTTTCCCTTTTTCGTAGGCTTCAGGATAACCACCAGAAACTACCATAATTGTAGTTGCACTTCTTTCGTCAATTTCTAAAGTAATTTTATCTAATTCTTGTTTCGCAATAGCTTCAAAAATTTCGACTAAATCCGATTTTAATCTTGGCATAACCACTTCTGTTTCTGGGTCGCCCATTCTTACGTTATATTCAATAACTATTGGTTCTCCCTTCACATTGATTAATCCGATGAAAACAAATCCTTTGTAATCAATGTTGTCATTTTGAAATCCTTGAATGGTTGGTTTTACAATTCTAGTTTCAATTTTTTCTAATAAAACTGCATCTGCAAATGGTACTGGAGAAACCGCTCCCATTCCACCTGTATTTAAACCAGTATCTCCTTCACCGATTCTTTTATAATCTTTCGCAGTAGGAAGGATTTTGTAATTTTTTCCATCTGTCAATACAAAACAACTTAATTCAATTCCATCTAAAAACTCTTCGATGACTACTTTTGAACTTGCAGTACCAAATTTAGCATCAACCAACATACTTCTTAATTCGGTTTTGGCTTCTTCTAAGTCATTTAAGATTAAAACTCCCTTTCCTGCCGCTAGTCCATCTGCTTTTAAAACATATGGTGCTTCTAAAGTTTCTAAGAATTTACAACCCTTTTCAACAGTTTCTACTGTAAAACTTTCATATTTGGCAGTTGGAATGTTGTTTTTTACTAAAAATTCTTTGGCAAATTCTTTACTTCCTTCTAATTGAGCTCCAACTTTTGATGGACCAATTACTGGAATTTGATTAATTTCAGAATCATTTTGGAAGAAATCATAAATACCATTTACTAAAGGATCTTCTGGCCCAACAACAACCATGTTGATTTTATTTTGAAGAACAATCTTTTTGACAGCTTCAAAATCATTGGGATTTAAATCAATATTTGTTGCAATTTGACTTGTTCCTGCATTTCCTGGAGCTACATATAAATTTTGACATTTATCGCTTTGTAACATTTTCCAAGCTAAAGCATGTTCTCTTCCTCCTGAACCTAATAGTAAAATATTCATTTTTGTTGTGTTTAATCTGAACTTGATTTAGATTCTCATCTTAGTTAGTTCGGTTTAGTTGTTACGGCAAAAATACTTTGTTTTGTTTTTAAAATATAATTTTCGTTTAAAAAGTTTTAGTTTTCTTATTTTTGATAAAATTTACAAAACGTGTTTAAATTATTTGATTTTTCTTTACGAATTAATGGTTTTCCGATTAAGAAAGCTACAACTGAATTTGAAGAAATTTTAGCAATTTCAGAAGAAAAATTTGAAACTTATGTAACAAAAAAACGCAATGAAATTGTAAATTTTCATCTTCAAAACAATACGTTTTATCAAAAATTAGTTGGGAAAGCTGAAATTGAAAATTGGAATACTTTACCTGTTTTAACTAAGAAAGATTTACAACAACCTTTAGCCGAAAGACTTTCAGATGGTTATTCACCAAAAACTGTTTTTGTCAACAAAACTTCTGGTTCTAGTGGTGCTCCTTTTGTTTTTGCTAAAGACAAGATGTGTCATGCTATAACTTGGGCTTCTATAATTTATCGTTTTGGTTGGTATGGCATTGATTTTAATTCGAGTTACCAAGCTCGTTTTTATGGAATTCCGTTAGATTTTATTGGAAATAAGAAAGAACGATTGAAAGACTTTTTAGGTAATCGTTATCGTTTTTCTATTTTTGATTTGTCGGATTTTGTATTAGAAAATGTATTAGTGAAATTTAAAAATTCAAAATTTGATTATATTAATGGTTATACAAGTTCAATTGTTTTATTTGCAAAATTTCTACAGACAAAAAAAATTGTTTTAAAAACGATTTGTCCCACTTTAAAAGTTTGTTTGGTTACTTCTGAAATGCTTTTTGAAAAAGATAAAGTGTTGATGGAAAAGCAGTTTGGCGTTCCAGTTGTGAATGAATATGGTGCTTCTGAATTGGATTTAATTGCTTTTGAAAACACAAAAGGTCAATGGCAAGTTAATAGTGAAACTATTTTTGTTGAAATTTTAGATGATAATAATCAACCTGTTCCAAACGGAAAAGAAGGGAAAATTGTGATTACTTCCTTATATAACAAGGCTCATCCTTTTATTAGATATGAAATTGGTGATGTTGGCATTTTAGATGAAAAAAGTACGTTTAAAAAACCTATTCTTAAAAAATTAATTGGTCGTACAAATGATGTTGCTGTTTTGCCAAGCGGAAAAAAATCTCCCGGGTTAACGTTTTACTATGTCACTAAAAGTATTATTGAAGACGATGGAAATGTAAAAGAATTTGTAGTAAAACAAACTAAAATTGATTCCTTCGAAATTGATTATGTAAGTGAATTTGTTTTAACTTCAACTCAAATTAAGAAAATCGAAGATGCTATTGAATTGTATTTAGAACCTAATCTGAAGTTTATTTTTACAAGAAAAGACTTTTTAGAAAGAACTAAAAGAGGAAAATTGAAACAGTTTCAGTCTATGCTTTAATTTCTATATTTCATAAAACCTCTATACATCCAATGCAACATATAATAAGTGGATTGAAAAACAGTTAAATTTTCAACTTCTCTGTAAAATTGCCATTGATATTTCAATAAATTTGATTTTTTTCTAGAAAGGGAGTTTTCTCTAATGCGATAAATAGCTTTTGGTTCTTGAATTCCGTAAGCAAAAGGAATCTCTTTTAAATATTGCAACCACAAACCCATATCTTGACGTTTTCTGATTAAAGGCATTGATTTTTTAC
The DNA here is from genome assembly GCF_963975005.1 of uncultured Flavobacterium sp. Taxonomy (GTDB): domain Bacteria; phylum Bacteroidota; class Bacteroidia; order Flavobacteriales; family Flavobacteriaceae; genus Flavobacterium. The sequence continues at coordinate 4,032 of NZ_CAXBFR010000015.1, read as the reverse complement.
CTAAAGTTTCAATATCCAAAAAAGCAGTTAAACAACTAATCGAATTTGATTTTAAAATATCGGTATAAGTCACTTTTTTAGGAACAATGAAATCAGAATGAATGAAATTTAGTTCTTCATCTGAACGTTTATATGAAGAAAACACAAAATGAATTCCAGTTTCATGAATGGTTTTGATGCTATTTTCGATAAAATCTTCAAACCAAATATCATCTGCATCTAAAAACGTCATGTATTTTCCAGAAACATTTTCAATTCCTTTGTTACGAGCTACTGCTGGTCCTGAATTTGATTCTAATTGATAAAGTTGTATTCTGTTGTCATTAGCAATAAAAGACTTGATTAAATCAATTGTATTGTCAGAAGAGCAATCGTCAACCAAAATCATTTCCCAATTTTGATGGGTTTGTTTTTGAACAGATTGGATGGTTTCAGCAATATATTTTCCTGAATTGTATGTTGGAGTAATTATGGAAACTAAATCGTTCATTAATATGCTTTATCATCTCCTTTAAAAATATTTACTACGGTTTGAATTATAATTTTGATGTCCATTATAAAAGACCAATTTTCAATATAGAAAACATCGAATTTTATTCTATTAATCATGTCGTCATCCGTTTCAATTTCTCCTCTAAATCCTTTTACTTGTGCCAAACCTGTTACTCCAGGCTTTACATAATGCCTAACCATATATTTTTTAACCTTATTGCCATAAGCTACATTTTGTGACCATAAGTGAGGTCTTGGTCCAACTACAGACATTTCTCCTTTTAATACATTAAAAAATTGAGGTATTTCGTCTATGCTTGTTTTCCTTATAAATCGACCTATTTTAGTTACTCTTGGGTCATTTTTTGAAGCTTCGGTTTCTGATGTTCCATTTAACTTCATGGATCGAAACTTATAACAACTAAATTCTTCTTCGTTAATTCCTGGTCTACTTTGTTTAAAAAAGACGGGGCCTTTTGATTCTAATTTAATTAATATTGCCAAAAGTGGTGTTAACCATGAAAGGACGCCTACAACTATTAGTATTGAAAAAACAACATCAAAAGTTCTTTTTATTAGTTGAATTGTAGGATTGTGAAGCGGTGTTTTTTGCAGTGTTAAAACAGGAAATAATTCGTAATAATTTGTTCTAAAATTTTTCGAAAACACATCTGTTGAATCTGGAATAAACTTGATTTCAATTTTATTTGCATCTGAAAATTCTACCAATTCTTTCATTTGATTATTAGAAATTTCATTTAAAGAACAATATATCTCATCTATATTGTTTTCAATACAAAAAGTATAAAGTAAATTGGTTTTGCCTATTATTTTTTCATTCTTTTTTTTATCTGAAAAAAAACCTTTAAACCTATAACCATAGTCATCTCTTTCGTCAAAAATGTTTTTTAAGTTAATTGCTTCATCCGTAAAACCAACAATTACAACATTTCTATAATTATTTCCTGTAGATAATCGATATTTTTTTAAATAATAAAAAAACAGCGTTTTTATTATTATAATTATTAAAAAAAGAACTAATATGTAAATAGATATCGCTTTTCCGCTAAAAATTGATTTTTTATAAAAAGGGAAAAAAGCTATGACAACAAGACTAAAAAAAATTGCCTGTTTTACTATTTTTGTAAGTATTTCTACAGGTGTCGTAAACCTAAAGACTTCATAAAATTTTGTAGAAAAAGAAACAATTATCCATGAAAAAAACAGAAAAATCCCAAAATGTATATTATTTATACCTAATCCTTTAAAAAAGTAAGGAAAAAGTAATAAGATAAGTATTATGTCCAATAAAATACTTATTGGTTTAATATATTTAGAATATCTGCCTTTATTCATGTGTAGATATTTGTTTCTTTTTATTTGTCAAATGTGATGTAAAGAAGATAAAATACCTCTTTTGAACATCTATTTTAATTAATGGATATATTTAGTAAAATCCTTATGTTCTTCTTTCATTAATTCCTCTTTAGATAAAGATTTGAAATAATCATATGTTATTTTCATTCCTTCTTCTCTTGAAACTTTTGCTTCCCAACCTAATATGTTTTTTGCTTTAGTAGTATCCGGTTGTCTTTGCAATGGATCATTCATAGGTAAAGGATGATAAACAACTTTTTGCTCTGTTCCTGTCAATTTTATTATCTCGTCTGCAAAATCTTTAATCGTAATTTCATCTGGATTTCCAATGTTAACTGGCAAATGATAATCTGAAAGTAATAATCTATATATTCCTTCAACTTGATCATCTACATAACAAAATGATCTAGTTTGACTTCCATCTCCAAAAATGGTTAAATCTTCACCTCTTAACGCTTGACCAATAAAAGCTGGAATTACCCGTCCGTCATTTAATCGCATTCTAGGTCCATAAGTATTAAAAATTCTAACAATACGAGTTTCTACACCATGAAAAGTATGATATGCCATAGTAATGGATTCTTGAAACCGTTTGGCTTCATCATAGACGCCTCTTGGTCCAATTGTATTAACGTTTCCGTAATATTCTTCCGTTTGAGGGTGAACTAAAGGGTCACCGTAAATTTCCGATGTAGATGCAATTAGTATACGTGATTTTTTTACACGAGCTAATCCTAATAAGTTATGTGTTCCTAAAGAACCTACTTTTAAAGTTTGAATAGGAATTTTTAAATAATCTATAGGACTTGCGGGTGAAGCAAAGTGAAGAATATAGTCTACTTTTCCTGGTACATGAACAAACTTTGTAATATCATGATGATAAAATTCAAAGTTTTTGTCTTTAAATAAATGTTCTATATTTTTTAAATCTCCAGTAATAAGGTTATCCATTCCAATTACGAAATAGCCTTCCTTAATAAATCTGTCACATAAATGTGATCCTAAAAAACCAGCTGCACCAGTAATTAATATTCTTTTCATCTAATTGAAATTTACTCTTTTTTGGTATAATTAAATAGGCAATAAAATGCAGTAAAAAAAACCACACCTCTTTGTCTCCACAAAAAAGATTCCGTCAAAAATAAACTAATCATTAGAACTGCAAAAGCAATATGCATAAAATCTTTGTGTTTTATCGCTTTTTTGAGATTTACATATAAAATTATAAATAAAATTAGAAGCCCGAACACCCCTAATTCTGCAAAAACTTGAATATATTGATTGTGAAAGTTCTTTTTTTGGTAGCCCTCAACTTGATTATTACCTTGAAAAACATTGTAATGAATTCCTTTTTCTTCAAGTTTTTTATAGGACGCGTTAAGACCAAAACCTTTCCAAAAAATATTATCTTCTTGTAAAAACTCGAAAAATAAACGCGTTTGATAAACTCTAAAAGAAGAGCCTGAAAAATAATCGGTTTGGTTAAATTTTTCATTATACCAAGCTTCTTTCATGCTAATAATATTGGAACCTATTTCTTTTTTATTAATTACAGTATGACCAATATTGCTTTCTTCTTTTATTTTAAATTCAAAGATTAAACGTTCTTTAATTAAGCTAAAGGAAAGAACTGACAACAATACAACACCTAAAATTATTATATTCCTCAAACGCATTTTATTTGCTGATTTAGAATAATAGAAAAAATAAATTCCTGAAAGAAGAATTGTTGAAAGTATAATGTTTTTAGAAGATAGTAAAAGAAGAAATATTAATAGAAAAACAACTAAGATATAATCGTTTATCTTTTTCAAATCTTTAGTTAAAAAATAAAAAAGAGCAAGGGTAACAAAAACAGAAAAATGAACAGCATTTAATTCTTTAGTAACTAAATTATGAAAGAAAAAAACACTTAAATCTTTTATTAAAAAATAATTATAAATTGCTTTTGTTAAAAAAAATACTGCTAAAACAACAATTGAATAACTATAATATTTGAGGATTTTATCTTTATTTAGGATAATAATATCTTTGCATAAAATAAAGCATATTGGAATAATTAATAGTGGAATTTCTTTTAGTAATGCTTCTAAAGTTAGGGCTTTATCTATACTCCAAAGCCAAGAAATTATCATTAATATGTAAAAAAAGAGTACCACATCA
>NZ_CAXBFR010000014.1:0-39545 GCF_963975005.1 uncultured Flavobacterium sp. | reverse complement strand
GAGTATTTTGTTTTTAATACCTACATTAGTTGTTTTTGGTCAAGACTCGAGTTTAAAAGGAAAAGTAATCGATTCTAAAACTTTAAAACCATTAACAAATGTATTATTAACTATAGAAAGTACTAATGATGTTAAATTGTCAGGAGCAGATGGGTCCTTTAAATTTAACAAACTTCCTTCAGGTAACCATTCATTGATTGTTACTTTTAACGGTTACACTACACAAGTTTTTCAATTGGAATTAACCAAAGACGAATTACTAGACTTAGGAACAGTTATGATGGAAGAAGATGTAAAAATTGAGCAACAATTGAGTTTAGTTACTATCACAGATAATGACTTAAATGATGATGGTTCTGGTTCTGAAAGTACATCGGGTTTGTTGCAAGCATCAAGAGATTCTTATCAACAAGCAGCAGCATTTTCTTGGGGACAAGCACGATTCAGAATTCGTGGATTGGACAATGAGTATGGGCAAACCATGATCAATGGTGTTAAAATGAACAAAATGTATGATGGAAGACCTCAATGGAGTAACTGGGGAGGTTTAAATGATGCAACAAGAAATCAAGAATTCACAATGGGTATGGCTCCATCAGACTATACGTTTGGGGGTATATTAGGTACTCAAGAAATTAATACAAGAGCATCATTTTATAGAACAGGAACAAGGATTTCTTTTTCTAGTTCTAATACAAATTATAACTGGAGAACAATGGCAACTCATGCTTCAGGATTTGATAAAAACGGATGGGCATTTGTGGTTTCTGGTTCAAGAAGATGGGCTCAAGAAGGAGCGTTTGAAGGAACTACTTATAATGCAAATTCATTATTTGCTAGTGTTGAAAAGAAATTTAATGACAAACACTCTTTAAACTTCACCTCTATCTATGCAAAAAATAGAAGAGGTAAAAATTCGCCAAACACTAATGAAGTGAACAACTTAGCGGGTGTAAGATATAATTCATATTGGGGTTACCAAGACGGTGAACAAAGAAACTCAAGAATTAAAGATTTGGATGAACCAATAAACATGTTAAGTCATTATTGGAAAATCAACGAAAATGTAAAATTAAATACTAACGTTTCTTATCAAACAGGATCTGTTGGAAATAGTAGAATTGATTTTCAAGGGGTAAGTAATCCAGATCCTACTTATTATAGAAACTTACCAAGTTATTTTACATCTTATTATGAAAATGATCCTGCAACAGCTTTGTCTTTAGATCCAAATATTTATAACCCAGGAGGTCTTGGAGGTGTAAATATTCCAGATAATGAAGGAGCAGCTAATGCTAATTTTCTTACTCAACAACAAATTAATTGGAATGCAATGTATTTAACTAATACAATTCCAGTTACAAATGGTGATAATGTAGAAATTGGAAGAGCAGCTTCACAAAGTAGATATGTTTTATATGAAGATAGAACTGATGATAAAACATTTGCTGCGAACACTTTATTAGGAGCTCAATTATCAGAAAACGTTAGTTTAAATGCTGGAGTTAATTTCAGAAAATTAAAATCTCATAACTTCAAAAATCTTTTAGACTTATTAGGTGGTGCATATTATGAAGACATTAATACTTTTGGAAATAATGAATCTCAAACTATTTCTGATTTAAATAATCCTTACAGAAAAGTAGTAGAAGGTGATACTTATGGGTATAACTATAATATTGATGCTACAACGTTAGATGCTTTTACTCAATTTAAATTTACTTATAATAAAGTTGATTTTTATTTAGCTCAAACTTTTGTAAGATCTGAATACCAAAGAGAAGGTTTGTATAAAAACGGATATTATCCTTCAAATTCATTTGGAAAAAGTGAAAAAGTTGTTTTTGAAAACTTTGGTTTTAAAGGTGGATTAACATACAAAATTTCAGGAAGACAGTTATTAAATTTTAATAGTTTATACATGTCAAAAGCTCCAACAATTAGAAATACTTTTCCTAATTCTCGTGTAAATAATAATGTTGTATCAGGTTTAAGCAGTGAAAATGTTTCAAGTTTAGATGCTAGTTATATTATTAGAGCACCAAAATTAAAAGTTAGATTTACAGCGTTTTACTCTAAAATAAAAAATGCAACTGAAACTTCTTTCTTCTTTGCTGATGGTGTTTCAATTGATGATGGATCTGACGATACTACTGACCCAACTAGTAATTTTGTGGCAGAAACAGTTACTGGATTAGATAAAAAGAATATAGGAGCAGAATTTGGTTTTGAATATCAAATAACTTCAACTATTAAAGCATTAGTTAATGCTTCATATGGAGAATATACTTATGATAATAACCCAAATGTTACTTTAAATGTTGATGCTAGAGCTTCTGCAACGAATACTTATCCAGTTGCTAATTTTGGCGAGTCTAAATTAAAAGGCTTAAGACAACCAGGTATGCCACAACAAGCAGTTTCTTTAGGTTTAGAATATAGAGATCCTAAGTTTTGGTGGGTTGGAGCAAACGCTAACTATTTAGATGCAAATTACATTGATGTTGCACCAATTACAAGAACAAATAACTTCTTTAGAAACCCAACTGATATTAGTGGATTTGCTTATCCAGAAGCTACAGAAGAAAGAGCAAGAGAATTGTTAAAACAAGAAAAATTTGATAGCTTTATGCTAGTAAATTTACAAGGTGGAAAATCTTGGAGAATAAGTAAGAAAAACAGAAATACTGTTGGAGTCTTTGCTTCTATAAATAATATATTCGATATCACTTATAAAACAGGTGGTTTTGAACAAGCTAGAAATGCAACTTATAGAGATTTAAACCAAGATGCCGCATCTGGAAGTCCAGTTTTTGGATCTAAATATTTTTATGGTTTCGGAAGAAACTTCTTTGTTAACTGTTACTTAAATTTTTAAATTAAAAAAAATCGCAAAAATATGAAAACTACTATTTTAAAATCAGCTTTTATTTTAGCACTTTTTTCTGGTATTTTTACCAGTTGTGTTAAAGATGACAATTACGACATTCCTTATTTAGGATGTACAGAAACTTCATTAGTTAAAAACAAAGAAGTGTCACAAATTCCATTTTCAGCAACATTAACTCAATATGCAACAGACGATATTATTGAAGCTTATGTTACTTCAAGTGATGAAGGAGGGAATTTTTATAAATCAATTTCCTTTCAAACTTTAGACGGTTCAATTGGATTTAGTGTGCCTGTTGATGTTACTTCAACTTTTACAAATTTTGAGCCAGGAAGAAAAGTATTAATTAAATTAAAGGACTTGTATACTCAATCACCAACATCTTTTACGATTGGAAGATTAATAGGTGATATTTATAATGGTGGATCTTCTCCAGCAGTTGGAAGATTGTCTGAAGCAAAATATAAAAAAGCATTAAATCGTTCTTGTACAGTTGTGAGTGAAGAAGACTTAGTGCAACAAGTTACAATTAACGAAGCTAAAAATGATGCTTATTTAAATGTCTTAATCGAACTTGATGGTGTTCAATTTTCTGACGGAGCAATTGCTACAACTTATTTTGACCCAACAAATGTTATTGGTGGTGCTACAAATCATAGTGTAATTGACTTAGAGGGAAATTCAATGATTTTTAGAACTAGTGAATTTTCTAACTATGCTGGAAAACCTGTTGCAACGGGTAGTGGAAAATTAAGAGGGATCATGACTAAATATAATAGTGATTATCAATTTGTAATTAGAAGAGAGGGTGATATTAAATTTACTGAAACTAGATTTGCTCCTTTATTAAATGAAGGATTTGACAACACTACAACTTTTAGCACAAAATGGACTAAATTCAGTGTAACTGGAGCGCAAGAATGGGCTTTTAGTTCTACTTTTGGTAATCCAGGTGGAATGGTAAAAATGTCTGGTTATGCAGGGACAAATAATGCAAACGAAGATTGGTTAATTTCACCAAAACAAGATTTATCTACAATTACAACTGGTGCTAATTTAACTTTTGATAATGCATATAAATTTACAGGAAATGCTATTCAAGCGTATGTGTCTAACAATTATTCAGGTACAGGAAGTCCATACGCAACTGGAGTAACTTGGACAGAATTAACTGGATTTAATTTATCTACAGGTAATTATGTATGGGCTAGTTCTGGTATAATAAACATTACAGGATTTACTGGAGCTGGTAACAGTGCTGTTTATGTAGGTTTTAAATACACATCTACTACTACAGAAAGTTCTACTTGGGAAATTGATAATGTTAAAATTACCAAAATCTAAAACCTATAAATAAATCAATTTATTTTAAAGCGACTCAATTGAGTCGCTTTTTTTATTAGATAAATTCATTACTTTTGCAAATCAAAATTATCAATATGTCTTTAAAGAAAGCTTACCTCTATATTTTTCTTGTTTTATTAATTGATCAAATTTCTAAAGTCTATATCAAAACAAACTTTTTCCTAAATGAAGAAGTACCCGTTTTTGAATGGTTTAGAATTCATTTCATAGAAAATGAAGGAATGGCTTGGGGTGCAGAAATTCCTGGAGATTATGGAAAAATAATTTTAACCGTTTTTAGAATTTTTGCTGTTTTTGGAATTGCTTGGTGGTTGCAAGATTCTCTTAAAAAAAATAGTTCAAAATACTTAATAATTGCTATAATTTTAATTTTTGCTGGGGCTTTAGGAAATATTATTGATTCTGTGTTTTATGGCGTTCTTTTTAATGATAGTTATCATCAAGTAGCGACTTTATTTGCAGAAGATAATTATGGAACTTGGTTTCACGGTGAAGTTGTAGATATGTTTTATTTTCCTTTTATTCAAGATTATCCAATGCCAGAATGGGTTCCTTTTATTGGGGGAAAATCATTTACATTCTTTAATGCAATTTTCAATGTAGCTGATTTTGCTATTTCTGTTGGAGTTGGAATTCTAATTGTTTTCAATAAGAAAGCTTTTGGATCAATAGAAGACTAAAATCTAATTATTTGTTTAGGATTCACACAAAAATCTAATTTAATATCAGTTTCAAATACATCTTCAATTAATTCTTCTGGATCAAAGAAAGATAGTCCTATTTTAATTACATTAGGCTTGCATTCTGATAAAAACTTGTCATAAAATCCCTTTCCATAGCCAACTCTGTTTCCTTGCTTGTCATAAGCTAAAAGAGGCACAAAAACCACATCAATCATTTCTGTTGGAACGGACAAACCATTTATAGGTTCAGGAATATTATATTCGTTTTTCTTAATTTTAGTATTATCAGTTAAAAGAATATGATGCATTGAAGTTGTCTCAAAATCTGATTTAGAAATTACAATTTCTTTGTCTTTTGCTTGTAAAATAGTTAGAATATATTCAGAATTGACTTCTTTTTGTTCTTCAATAGGTAAGAAAATATGAAAATAAGTGTTTCCCCAAATGTCTAGTTTCAATAATTGATTGGCAATAGCTAAACTTTTTTCTTCAATTTCTTCAACTGAAAGTTTTTTTCTAGCTTCTTTGCTCTTTTTTCTAGCTTCTTTCTTCAACATACATAGTCGCTTTTAATTCGGCTATAAAAATAGTCAAATGTTCGACTTCAACATGATTCATCACCACAATTTTATACCATTTGTTTTTTCCATAATGTTCTTGTGGTACCAAATGGAATTTTTTGGCTAATACTTTAGGTACATATTCATCTTGAATCGTTACAATATTCATGTAAGGTTCTCTGAAGTATTTTACATTCAATTTATCCAATTCATCAAATAAAAATTGAGTTCGCATTTGCAAAACACTTGTTTTTTCAAACCAACCAAATGGACCATAAGTAAATAAAATCATCCAAACGGCAACAGCGTTTGCTCCAGAACGACTTCCGCAAAGGGTTAAATCCATGCCTTCTACATATTTAGCTTCTTTGGTGATTACATTTTCAATTAAGTTCTTTCTGCAAATAAAAATCCCTGTTCCATAAGGTGCTTGAAGCATTTTGTGAGCATCAATTGTAATAGAACTTATCTTTGGATTGCTGAAATTTATTTCTGAATTTTGATTGTTAAACGGATAAACAAATCCACCATAAGCACCATCAATATGTAATTTATAAGTTAATTGATGTTTTTCTAAAAGGGAAGTATAAGTTTCAGGATTGTCAACGGAACCAAACATAGTTGTTCCCATATTTGAAACTACAATGAAATATTTTTTACCGCTTGCTTTCGCGTTAAGCAATAATTCTTCTAGTTTATTTTCATCTATGTCTCTACTTTCAAAATGAACTGGAACACTAATTCTATCAATTTGAAGTAAATTAGCTCCTTTCGGAATAGAATAATGAGTATCTTCTGAAGCAACAAGAACAATTTCATCTAATTTTGCATCAAAGTCATTCATAAATAAATTACGATAAATCCAAAAAGCTTGAATGTTAGCTTCTGTTCCACCTGGAGCAATGTAGCCATCAAATTCGTTAGGTTTTGCTTTAAAAACATCTACGGCAAGCACATTTAAAACTTCTCTTTCAATTTCTTGTGTGCCTCCAAAAGCACTTTCAGAATCACCAAAAGTATGGCAGCCAATATTGTTTGGATTAGCCACGTAAGTTTGTAAAGTTGGTGCGTCTTTTAAGAAAGGTGCATCATCATAAAACACTTGTCCGTCTAATTTTGAAGCAGGATAACCCAGTGAAATATCTGTAGAAAAATTGATGTTATTTTGAAGGGCTTGTTCAATTCTGTTTTTTCTTTCCTCTTGTGAAAGCTTTTTCCAATAGTGCATTTTGCTAGTTTTGAGGACAAAACTAACTTTTTTTAATAGCTTAAAACATGATAAATGTTAGCTTTGGCTTTCTAATTTAGTGGAAATATGAAAAACAGCATCTCCTTGATAAACAATTGGTGCGTCATTCACATTAATTATGTAACCATCATTTGGGGCTTTTAGTTTGTGTTCTACTTTTCCATAAGGATCAGAAATCATAGCCAAAACATCTCCTTTTTTTACAAAACTACCAACAGTTATTAATCCATGAAACATTCCTGAAAAATTTGCTCTTACCCAATTTGATTTTTCTATAAATAAGGTTTCTTCATTTTTAAGTATAGCTTCTAGTTTAGGATTTAACATATCTAAATGTGCCAAAAAACGTTTTGAACCTTGAATTCCATCTTCAGTTATCATATCATTTAAATCCAAAGATTTTCCTCCTTCAAACAATAACATTTTAACACCTAATTTTGTAGATGAATTTCTAAAAGAACCAGAAATATTTTTAGAATATAAGGTGAAAGGTGAATTAAAAACCGAAGCTAATTCTTTTAATTCTGGACTATTGGGTGCAATTCTAATTTGCGGTGCATTAAAACGACTTGCTCCACCAGCGTGAAAATCAACAGCATAATCTACTTTTGGGATAATTTCTGAAACCAAAAAATGAGCAAATCTACTAGCTAATGAACCATTTTTGCTACCAGGGAAAACACGATTTAAATCTCGTTTATCTGGAAACTCTCTGGATTGATTAATAAATCCAAAAATATTGATGATTGGAATACAAATTATGGTTCCTATTTTAGGTTTGTTGATTTTTTTTCTTATAATTTGACGTACAATTTCAGTTCCGTTAATTTCATCACCATGCAAACAAGCACTAAATAAAACCGTTGGACCATCTATTTTTGATCGCTCAATAATTACAGGAACTTTAAGCTTTGTCATGGTGTGTAATTTTGCAATTTCAACATCTATGGTTTTACTTTCTCCAGGCAAAATTGTTTCTCCTAAAAGTTCTATAATTTTATTCTTTTTCATAAACCTATAATAAGTGTTAAAAGTAGTAATTTCAAGAATAGAAAATAGTAGTACAATAAAAATCTATGTAAATTTGTGGATTAAGTGCTACAAAATAAATAAATGAACAATCCATCACTCGAACTTCAAATTCAAACTCTACCTGATAATCCTGGTGTCTATCAATATTTTGATAAAGACGACAAGATTTTATATGTAGGTAAAGCGAAAAACCTAAAAAAGAGAGTTTCGAGTTATTTTAATAAAAATCATGATAATTATAAGACTAGTGTTTTAGTTAAAAAGATAGTTTTGATTAGGCATATTGTAGTCGCAACAGAATCTGATGCTTTGTTGTTGGAAAATAATCTAATTAAAAAACTTCAACCGCGTTATAATATTCTATTAAAAGACGACAAAACTTATCCTTGGATTTGTATTAAAAATGAACCTTTTTCTAGAATTTTTCCAACAAGAAGAGTTACAAAAGATGGTTCAGAATATTATGGCCCTTATACCAATTTTAAAATTGTGAATACGATTTTAGAAATGATAAAAGAATTATATCCTTTAAGAACATGTAATTACGATTTATCTCAAGCTAATATTAAATCAGGAAAATATAAAGTTTGTTTAGAATATCATATTGGCAATTGCAAAGGACCTTGTGAAGGATTAGAATCTTTAGAAAATTATCACAAACAAGTAGAAGCTATTCGTCAAATTTTAAAAGGAAACTTCAAGGATAGTTTGAAAGAATTCAAAATTCAAATGAAAGCTTTTGCTGAAGATATGCAATTTGAAGCTGCTCAAAAAGTCAAAGAAAAAATTGAAGTTTTAGAAAATTATCAAGCAAAATCTACTGTATTAAATCCAAAATTATCTAGTATTGATGTTTTTTCAATTGTCTCAGATGAAACTATGGCTTATGTCAATTTCTTGCAAATTTCTCATGGTGCAATTGTGCGTTCTCATACAATGGAAATCAAGAAAAAACTAGAAGAAACAGATGAAGAACTTTTAGAACTTGCTGTTGTTGAACTTAGAGAACGATTCAAATTATTGTCTAGAGAAATTATTTTGCCTTTCCCATTATCTTTAGGTGAAAATTTAAAAATAACAGTTCCACAATTAGGAGATAAAAGGCAAATATTAGATTTATCGATTCGAAATGCCAAATATTATAGAATGGATCAGTTGAAACAAATCAAAATTGTTGATCCAGACAGACATACCAATAGAATCATGGCTCAAATGAAAAAAGATTTACGTCTTTCGGTTGAACCTAGACACATTGAGTGTTTTGATAACTCTAATATTCAAGGTACAAATCCGGTTTCCGCTTGTGTGGTTTTTAAAGATGGAAAGCCAAGTAAAAAAGATTATCGTCATTTCAATATTAAAACGGTTGAAGGTCCAGATGATTTTGCTTCCATGGAAGAGGTTGTTTACAGAAGATACAAGCGTTTGATGGATGAAAACCAACCTTTACCTCAGTTAATTATTATTGATGGTGGAAAAGGACAGTTGTCTTCAGCGTTAAAAAGTCTAGATGATTTAGGTTTAAGGGGAAAAATTGCCATAGTCGGAATTGCAAAACGTCTTGAAGAACTCTTTTACCCTGGTGATTCTGTTCCACTATATTTAGATAAAAAATCTGAAAGCTTGAAAATAATTCAATTTCTGAGAAATGAAGCACATAGATTCGGAATAACACATCATCGTGATAAAAGAAGTAAAGCTGCTTTAACCAATTCACTAGAATCCATTCCAGGAATTGGAGAAAAAACCATGATAACGTTACTAAAACATTTCAAAAGTGTTAAAAGATTGCAATTAGCATCAGAAAAAGAAATTTCTGATGTTATAGGACTTTCAAAAGCCAAAAAAATTACCGAATTTTACAAAGTAAAAGAAAATTAAAATTTTGAAAATTAACAACATAGAAATAAAAGCAAAGAAAAAGGAGAATAAACTTCTCTTGAAGCCTTATGCTTTTATATTTCTCTCTTCTTTCTTCTTTCTTCTCTTTTCTTCTTCAACTTATGCTCAAGATTCTATAAAAAAACCAAAAATCGGATTAGTACTTTCCGGTGGTGGAGCAAAAGGATTGGCTCATATTGGCGTTTTAAAAGTTATAGATTCTCTCAACATTAAAATTGATTATATTGGTGGAACAAGCATGGGCGCAATAATTGGGGGATTATATGCTTCTGGTTATTCTGGAAAAGAAATTGAATATGCTTTCTCTCAAATGGACGTTGAAAAGTTGATTCAAGATTTTGTACCAAGAAGTTCTAAAGGATTTAATCAAAAAAAGAACGATGAGTTGTATATTTTGACCTTACCTTTTAAAAATTTTAAGATTTCTTCTCCAAGGGGTTTGTCCAAAGGAATGTATAATTTCAATACTTTATCACAATTAACTTATCATGTAAGAGATATAAAAGATTTTAGTAAATTGCCTATTCCTTTTTTTTGTGTAGCAACAGATATTGAAACGGGTGATGAAGTTTTATTAAAGAAAGGAACTTTATCTGAGGCTATGATAGCTAGTGGAGCTTTGCCTACACTTTATAATCCAGTAGAACTTGATGGCAAATTGCTAGTTGATGGAGGTGTCAAAAATAATTACCCCGTAGAAGAACTTAGAAAATTGGGTGCCAATATAATAATTGGTGTTGATGTTCAAGAGGGTTTAAAAGATAGATTAGAATTACAAAGCGTGACAAGTGTTTTAATGCAAATTTCAAATTTTAATACTATTGAAAAAATGCACAATAAAATACTTTTAACCGATGTTTATATTAAACCAGATGTAAAAGGCATGTCTGTTCTATCTTTTGACAAAAGTGAGGAAATCATTAAAAAAGGTAAAGAAGCAGCGGTTAATCAAACAGAGAAATTAGTTAAACTTCAATCCAAAAATAACATTCAGAAAGAAAAAATTGAAGTTAATGATTCAATTACTATAAAAAACCTTAGTATTAATAGTCTTAATAATTATACAAGAGCCTATGTTCTGGGTAAGCTAAATTTCAAACAAAACAATAAAATTACTTTTAAAAAATTTGAAAAAGGGATAAATGGACTAAATGCTACAGATAATTTTGCATCAATATTATACAGTTTTGACGACAAAAACAATTTAACATTCAGTTTAAAAGAAAATCAAATAAACACATTTATCAAATTCGGATTACATTATGATGATTTATATAAAAGTGCATTATTAGTCAATCTTACACAAAAAAAATTACTTTCTAAAAATGATGTAGCTTCTTTAGATATTGCGCTTGGAGATAATTTTAGATATAATTTTGATTATTATATTGATAATGGTTTTTATTGGAGTTTTGGAATTAATTCAAGATTAAACACATTTAATAAAAACATACAGAACGATTTTAACGACGGAACTACTTTAACAAACTTAGATATTAATTCAATTAATATAGATTTTTCTGATTTTTCAAATCAAATATTTGTTGAAACAATTTTTAGTAAGTTGTTTTTAATTGGAACAGGAGTAGAATTAAAACATTTAAAAATTGAATCTCCAACTTTACAAAATATAACACCAGTTTTTGACAAAAGCGATTACTTTTCTGTTTTTGGTACTATTAAATATGATTCTTTTGATAAAAAATATTTTCCAAAATCGGGCTGGTACATAAATGGAGAAATAAAATCATATTTATTTTCTTCAAATTTTAACAACAACTTCGAACGTTTTTCAACCATAAAAGGAGATGTTGGAATAGTAAAAACATTTTATCAAAAATTATCAGTAAAACTACAATCAGAATTAGGTTCAATTATCGGAGAGAGAACGACACCTTATTTTGATTTTATTTTGGGAGGTTACGGCTATAATAAAATTAATAATTTTCAGCACTTTGTTGGGTATGATTACCTTAGTTTGTCTGGAAGTAGTTATATTAAAGGATCTGTAATGTTAGAATATGAGATTTTTAAAAAGAATTACTTTAATTTTACAGCTAATTATGCCAATCTTGGAAATAGAATTTTCGAATCTACAAGTTGGTTTTCCCAACCAAAGTATTCTGGTTATGCCTTTGGGTATGGTTATGATTCGTTAATTGGACCTATAGAAATTAAACATTCTTGGTCACCCGAGACAAGAGATCATTATACTTGGTTTAGTATTGGGTACTGGTTTTAAATAAAATCAATTATTTTTCCGATATTTGTGTAATGAAAAAATGGGACAACTTATTAGCACACTTAAAATTCCTCATCAAGAGAAATCCTGAATGAAGTAAATTCTTTTTGATTGTTCACTAAAGTTATGGATAACCAAACTTTTAAGCTTTTAAACTTTTAAACAAAAAGAAAATGCCACTATATCACACCTTAGGAAAAATTCCACCTAAACGTCATACACAATTTCGCAAACCAAATGGCGATTTATATTATGAACAACTATTTGGAACAGTAGGATTTGATGGAATGTCAACAAACTCCTATCACGAACAAAGACCAACGCAAGTAAAAGAAATTAAAAAACAATATAGCGTTGCACCAAAAATTGCCAAAGAAAACAATATCCAATCCTACAAATTAAAAGGTTTTCAAGTAAGTCCAGAAAAAGATTTCCTAGAAAGTAGAAAAATTGTGCTTACAAATTCAGATTGTCATATTGTACTTTCTGCACCACAAAACAAAACCACAGAATATTTCTATAAAAATACCGATTCAGATGAAATGATTTTTATTCATAAAGGATCTGGAAAACTCAGAACTATTTATGGAAATATAGATTTCAAATATGGTGATTACTTAATTATTCCAAGAGGAATCATCTATAAAATGGATTTTGATACAGAAGATAATCGTCATTTTATTGTCGAATCTCGTAGACCAATTTATACCCCAAAACGCTATAGAAACTGGTTTGGACAACTTTTAGAACATTCTCCTTTTTGTGAAAGAGATATTCGTCGTCCATATGAAATAGAAACTAATAATGAATCAGGTGAATTTGTTATAAAAGTAAAAAAGAAAGATGAAATCATAGAAATGGTTTATGCCTCTCACCCTTTTGATGTTGTAGGCTATGATGGATATAATTACCCTTATGCTTTCTCTATTCACGATTTCGAACCTATTACCGGAAGAATACATCAACCACCACCAGTGCATCAAACTTTTGAAACCGATGCTTTTGTGATTTGTTCTTTTGTACCAAGGTTATACGATTATCATCCAGATTCTATTCCTGCACCGTACAATCATAGTAATATAGATTCTGATGAAGTGCTATATTATGTTGATGGTGATTTTATGAGCAGAAATGATGTCGAACCCGGAAATATTTCCCTTCATCCTGCTGGAATTCCACACGGACCACATCCAGGTGCAACAGAAAGAAGTATCGGAAAAACGGAAACAAAAGAATTAGCCGTTATGGTAGACACTTTTAAACCGTTAATGGTCACAGAAGAAGCGATGAAGATTGCAGATGAAACGTATTTTCAATCTTGGTTAGATAAATGAAAGAATAAAAAATAGAGAGAAAAGAGAAAACACTTTTCAAATTTAAAATATAATAGAATTTTGAAAGAATAGTATTAGACAATAAATAGTCTTAATATTTAATGCTTTCATCTTAATACTAAAATAATGAGTAAAGAAGTAAAATCAGTAAACTACGGTTTAGAAAAAATATTTGAAGGAGCACAAGATTTCCTTCCTTTAATGGGAACAGATTATGTAGAGTTTTATGTAGGTAATGCAAAACAAGCAGCCCATTTCTACAAAACAGCTTTTGGATTTCAATCACATGCTTACGCGGGATTAGAAACTGGTGTTAGAGATAGAGCTTCATACGTGTTAAAACAAGACAAAATCCGTTTAGTTTTAACCACTGCGTTAAAAAGTGACTCCTTAATTGGAGAACACGTAAAAAAACATGGTGATGGTGTTAAAATTGTTGCCCTTTGGGTAGAAGATGCTCGTTCAGCTTATGAAGAAACCATGAAAAGAGGTGCAAAATCATATATGGAACCAACCGTTGAAAAAGACGAAAATGGTGAAGTAGTTCGTGCCGGAATTTATACTTATGGAGAAACGGTTCATATGTTTGTAGAACGCAAAAACTATAAGGGTGAATTTTTACCAGGTTACAAAAAATGGGAATCAGATTATAATCCAAAACCAACGGGTCTAAAATATATTGACCATATGGTTGGAAATGTAGGATGGAACGAAATGAATACATGGGTAAAATGGTATGAAGATGTTATGGGATTTGTAAATTTCCTTTCATTTGATGACAAACAAATTACTACAGAGTATTCAGCTTTAATGTCTAAGGTAATGTCTAATGGTAATGGTAGAATCAAATTTCCAATCAACGAACCAGCTGAAGGAAAGAAAAAATCACAAATTGAAGAATATTTAGATTTTTACGAGGGTTCAGGAGTTCAGCATATTGCAGTTGCTACCGATGATATTTTGACAACTGTTGCTGATATGCGTTCGAGAGGAATTGAGTTTTTGAGCACACCACCTCAAGCTTATTATGATGATGTTCCATTACGTTTGGAGAAACACAATCATAAACTTCAAGAAGATATCGATAAGTTGATGAGTCTTGGAATAATGATTGATGCAGATGAAGAAGGCTATTTGTTGCAAATTTTTACAAAACCAATTGAAGATAGACCAACTTTATTCTTTGAAATAATTCAACGAATGGGTGCAAAAGGATTTGGTGCAGGGAACTTTAAAGCGCTTTTTGAGTCAATTGAGAGAGAACAAGCATTGAGAGGAACACTATAAAAACACGTTATTTTTTCACATTATCAAAAAAAAACCAATATCTATAATGAAAGTTTAATAGAATGTGTTAAAGTTGAAAAAAGATTAGAGATAATTCAAAAAACACTTACCTTTGCACTCGCAAAAATGAGGGAAGTGGTTTTCTCTTAATTTTTATATAAGTTTTCATAATTTATAGTTTTTTGGTTGGTTAATAGCATAAAAACGCAGTACTTTTTTGGACTGCGTTTTTTTGTTTTGTAAGTTTGGTACAGAAATTGCATTTTCTATCTAAAAGAAAAACAAAATGTCATGAAAAAATTTATTTTATTAACCCTTGTATTCATATTTACAAATTCATTTACTCAAAAAGAAGACTCTTTTACAACGGGTGAATATTTTAAGCTAAGGATTCATTACGGATTAGTTACAGCAGGTTATGCGACTTTAGAAATTAAAGAAGCTACCAGAAATAATAAAAAAGTGCATCATGTAGTCGGGAAAGGTTATACAACCGGACTTACAAAAGCTTTCTTTAAAGTAAGTGATGATTATCAAAGTTTTTTTGATAAAGAAACAGGTAAACCGTACCAGTTTTTAAGAAAAATTGATGAAGGTGGATATAAAAAATACCAAGAAGGATTTTTTAATCAAAACAACAATTCAGTTTTTATAAAAGACTATAAAAATAACACAGAAAAAACATTTAAAGTTCCAGAAAATGTGCAAGATATTGTTTCTTCATTTTATTATTTAAGAAATCATCAAGATATTGACAAACTTAAAGAAGGTGAGTCAATCTCAATAGATATGTTTTTCGACGATGAAACAACAAAGTTTAAGCTAAAATATATTGGAAAAGAAGATATAAGTACTAAATTTGGAGAAGTTTCTTGTATGGTGTTTAGACCTTTAGTTCAAGCAGGTAGAGTTTTTAAAGAAGAGGAAAGTTTAACTATCTGGGTTTCAGACGATGAAAACAAAATTCCTGTTCGAATTAAAGCTAGTTTAGCTGTGGGTTCAATAAAAGCTGATCTTAACGAATATAAAGGACTAAAACATACGTTTAAAGTCAAAAAATAACATAAATGGAAATAAATCCAGAAATTGAAAAAAAAATTCAACTTTTAGATGAAAAGTTTCAAAAAATAGATCAAAAAACAGAAACGCATTTAGAAGGTCTTCTTTGGGCAAAACCAATAACTTATTGGGATTATATTCAAACAGATGCACTTTTAAATCTTCAAACTCAAAGAACAACTTTGCCTGATGAAATGGTTTTCATTATGTACCATCAGGTAAATGAGTTATTGTTTAAAATGATACTTTGGGAAATGCACCAATTATGTCATACTGAAAAACCTCAAACCGATTTCTTTACGGAAAGATTAATGCGAATTTCGCGTTATTTTGATATGCTTACCACATCATTTGATATTATGGGTGATGGAATGGAAGTAGATCAATATATGAAATTCAGAAACACTTTAACTCCAGCAAGTGGTTTTCAAAGTGCACAGTATCGATTAATTGAATTTGCTTCAACAGATTTAATAAACCTTATTGATCATAGATTTAGAGCTACAATTGATAGAAATACCCCATTTGAACACGCTTTTGAACATTTATATTGGCAAGCAGCTGGAAAAGATCACGCTACTGGTAAAAAATCATTTCTTATTTTAGAATTTGAACGCAAATATAAAGCTGAATTTCTTCGTCACATGGAAGAATACAACACAATCAATATTTGGCAAAAATTTAAACAATTACCAGTAAACGATCAAAAAAATCCAGAGTTAATTAAAGCAATGCGTCATTTAGATAAAACGGTCAATATTACTTGGGTTATGGGGCATCTAAATGCTGCTAAAAAATATATTGGTGGTGGTGAAGCAACTGGTGGTAGTAATTGGCAAAAATACATGCATCCAAAATACCAACGAAGGATATTTTTCCCAGAATTATGGACTGAAGATGAATTAGCAACTTGGGGTGAATAACCTGATAACACAAAAGATTTGAAATACTTACTATATATACTTTTAACTTTAACATTATTTTCTTGTAAAAAAGAAGAAACCCAACAAGTAAAAAAAACGATTGAAAAACCAGAACCAATTATCAAAGATTTTGGTATCATTTTTAACGATTACAAGGTAAAAATAGACACCTTAAAATCTGGTGACACTTTCAGTACAATTTTAGATGGTTATGAACTAAATAACAATTCTACTTTTCAAGTAACAGAAAAAATTCGAGATTCATTTAACCTTCGTTCAATAAAAGCCGGAAAGCCTTACTACCTTTTTTTAGACAAAAAAAATAACAAAAATTTAGAATATTTTGTTTATGTAAAAAATAGAACTAGCTATTTGGTTGTAGATTTTAGAGATTCAACAGAAGTTGTTCAAGAAAAAGTTAGACCATCAACTATTAAGAGAAGAACGATTGCTGCCGAAATTGAAGGATCATTGTCAGAAACTTTAAGTAAAGAAGGTGTCAGTGCTGGAGTTGCTTCCAATTTGGCTAAGATATTTGAATATTCTATAGATTTCTTTAAAATTCAGAAAGGAGATAAGTTTGCAATAACTATTAACGAACGTTTTATTGAAGACTCAATTTATGATGGTGTTCTGGATGTTGAAGCTTCATATTTCGAATATAAAGGAAAAAAAATCTATGCTTTTCCATATAGAATGACAGATAGTCAAAAATATCCGGATTATTATGATGAAGAAGGAAAGGGACTTAAAAATATGTTCCTAAAAGCGCCTTTAGATTTCTTTAGAATTTCTTCAAAATTTTCTGGTAGACGTTTTCATCCTGTGCAACAAAGATGGAAAGCACATAACGGAACAGATTATGCAGCACCACACGGAACGCCAATTAAAACAACAGCTTCTGGGGTGGTTGAAAGAACTGGTTACACAGCAGGAAATGGAAATTATGTAAAAGTTAGACATACTCCAACTTATTCAACGCAATACCTTCACATGTCTAAAATTCTAGTTAAAAACGGACAACGAGTTTCACAAGGGCAAGTGATTGGAAAAGTAGGTAGCACTGGTTTAGCAACTGGACCACATGTTTGTTATCGTTTTTGGAAAAATGGTGTGCAAGTTGATCCATTAAGACTAAATCTGCCAAATGCTGAGCCAATGGATAAAGCCCATAAGGCAAAATATTTAGCAAAAATTGCCCCGTTAAAAAAAGAATTAGATAGCGCTACAGCCTTAAAATTTAAAGAATAACAAAAAATATGTCTTTACAAAACATCAACCCATCAACAACTGAAGCTTGGCAAAAACTTCGTGATCATTTTTATGATATGCAAACCAATTCTATTAAAGAAATGTTTGCTAATGACTCTCAAAGAGCAGAAAAATTTCATATTCAATGGGAAGACTTTTTAGTCGATTATTCAAAAAACAACATCAATAAAAAAACAATTGATTTGTTACTTGAATTAGCGAATGAAACAGGTTTAAAGCAAGCTATAATCTCTTATTTTTCAGGAGAAAACATAAATCAAACAGAAGATAGAGCTGTGCTTCATACTGCCTTAAGAGCGAATGAAAATGATGAGATTTTTGTAGATGGAAAAAATGTAATACCAGAAATTTTTCAAGTTAAAGAGAAAATTCAAGTTTTTTCAAATGAAGTAATTTCAGGAAACAAAAAAGGATTTACAAACAAAGCCTTTACAGATATAGTAAATATAGGAATTGGTGGTTCAGATCTTGGTCCAGCAATGGTTGTTGAAGCCCTTCAGTATTATAGCAATGACTTAAATATACATTTTGTTTCTAATGTAGATGGTGATCATGTTAACGAAATCATCAAAAAATTAAATCCAGAAACAACTTTATTTGTAATAGTTTCCAAAACATTTACCACACAAGAAACACTTTCTAATGCAGAAACAATTAGAGAATGGTTTTTAAAATCTGCAAGACAAGAAGATGTAGCCAAACATTTTGTGGCAGTTTCAACTAACGTAGAAAAAGTAACCGGTTTTGGAATAAATCCAGAAAACATTTTCCCTATGTGGGATTGGGTTGGAGGAAGATTTTCACTTTGGTCAGCTGTTGGTTTGTCAATAAGTTTAGCCGTTGGCTTCGATAATTTTAATGCTTTACTAAAAGGAGCTAATAAAATGGATTCACATTTTAAAGAAACTTCTTTTGAAAACAATATTCCTGTTGTTTTAGGCCTAATTAGTATTTGGTATAATAACTTTTTTGGTGCGGAAACAGAAGCTATAATTCCTTATACTCAATATTTACAAAAACTAGCGCCATACTTGCAACAAGGAATTATGGAAAGTAACGGTAAAAGTATAGGTAGAGATGGAAATCCTGTAAACTATCAAACAGGTACAATTATTTGGGGAGAACCAGGTACAAATTCGCAACACGCTTTTTTTCAATTAATACACCAAGGAACAAAATTAATTCCAACCGATTTTATTGGTTATAAAGAATCTCTTTACGTAAATAAAGACCATCACGATAAATTAATGTCAAACTTTTTTGCCCAAACAGAAGCTTTATTAATGGGTAAATCGGAAAGTCAAGTAAAAGCAGAATTTGTTAAACAAGGAATTTCTGAAGAAAAAGTAGAATTTTTAGTACCATTTAAAGTGTTTAGAGGAGATAAGCCTACTAATACATTGTTAATAGATAAACTTACACCTGAATCTTTAGGCTCATTAATTGCCTTATACGAGCACAAAATATTTGTACAAGGGATTATTTGGAATATTTTTAGTTACGATCAATGGGGAGTTGAATTAGGCAAGCAATTAGCTAATTCAATTTTAGAGGAAATTAATACTAAATTGATCAAAACACATGATAGCTCAACAAAAAACTTGTTAAATTCTTTCATAAAGCATAATTAATAGTTTGCTTGAATTGTTAATCTTTTGTTAACATTAGAGTTGATTTTTGAATTTATTTTTGTAAAAATATTTAAAAACAATCTTAATGAAAAATTTTACTAATGTTTGTCTAGTTTTGATAACAATGCTTACGGCATCTTCGTTATTCGCTCAAACAAAAATTACAGGAGTTATTATGGATGGTGAATTTAATGAATCATTAGCAGGAGCTAATGTATTTGTTAAAGGCACACAAGTTGGTACAACAACAGATTTAGACGGAAAGTTTGAATTAACAATTACAGAAACTACAGGAACTATAGTGGTTTCTTTCTTAGGTTTTGAAACTAAATCAGTTTCTTTCAATGCTACTTCAAAATCAATTGATTTAGGAAGTATTCAATTAAACCCAGATGCTAATCAATTAACTGAAATAGTTTTAGTTGGTAAAGGTATTATTGACTTAGCGGCCGATAGAAAAACACCAATCGCTGTTTCAACTATTAAAACTGCAGAAATTCAAGCAAAAATTGGAACTGCCGATGTAACTCAACTTCTTGTTAACACTCCTTCAGTTTATGTTGCAGGACAATCAGGAGGTTATGGAGATTCTAGAATTACTGTTCGTGGTTTTCAACAAGATAACACAGCATTCTTATTAAATGGACAACCAATTAATGGAATGGAAGATGGTAAGATGTATTGGTCAAACTGGTCAGGTATGGCTGACATTGCAAATGTTATACAAATTCAAAGAGGATTAGGTTCTTCAAAATTAGCAATTTCTTCAGTAGGAGGAACAGTTAACTTTGTAACAAAAGCAACTGATAAAAAAGAAGGTGGTTTTACCTCTTTTGGAGTTGCAAATAACGATTATTTCAAATCTACAGTAGGTTATAATACTGGAATTATGAAAAATGGTTTTGGAGCAAGTGTGATGTTGTCTCATTGGCAAGGTGATGGTTATAATGACGGGACAAAAGGAGAAGGTCAAAATTATTTCATCTCTTTTGGATATAAAGCAAATGCGAAGCATAGTTTTAATTTCTTATTAACTGGTGCGCCTCAATACCACGATCAAAATTTCACAAAAGCAATAAGTACATATTTAAAATATGGAAGAAGATATAATAACAATTGGGGGACATTAAATGGTGTTTATAAAACGGAAAGAAGAAACTTTTATCACAAACCAGTTGCCAATCTAAACTGGGATTTTGATATTAATGATAAAACATCTTTGTCTACAGTATTATATGCTTCATGGGGACGTGGAGGAGGAACAGGTGGTTACGGAAGTAGCGTAAGAACTTCAACAGGTAACATTGATTTTGACGCTATTTATGCTAATAACCAAACGGCACCGGGTGGAATAGGAAGTTTTTCAAATACACCAAAAAACTATGTAGTTCGTTCTTCTATGAATAATCACGCTTGGTATGGTATGGTTACTAATTTGAAAAAAGAACTTACAGAGAATTTATCTTTAAACTTAGGGATTGATTTAAGAACTTATAACGGAGATCATTACAGACAAGTAAGTAATTATTTGGGATTAAACGGTTGGTATGAAACTAGAAAATTAAGAGATAATACTGATTTACCAACTTCAACTGTCGCTTCTAATACTGTTAATGAAGGATTTACAACTAACCCTTGGGCTTCATTTTTCAATACTGCAGCAGATAATCAAAAAATAGATTATGACTATAGTGAAACTATTTCTTATGGTGGATTATTTGGGCAATTAGAATATGCTAAAGATAATTTTTCTGCATTCTTTCAAGGTTCTCTTTCTAATCAATCACACCAAAGATTTGATTATTATGATTATTTACCAGAATTCACAGATTCTAAAAAAGTAAATAATGTTGGTTATAATGTAAAAGGTGGTGCAAGTTATGTTGTTGCTGAACAACATTCATTTTACGCTAATGCTGGTTTGTATTCTCGTCAACCTTACCACGATAATATTTATTTAAACTACACAAATGCACTAAACCCTTTAACTTCAAATGAAGATGTACTTGGTTTTGAAGCAGGTTACGGATTTAAATCTAAATATTTTAGTGCTAATTTAAATTTATACAGAACTTCTTGGAAAAATAGAGTAACTTCTACTTCTGGAGTATTATCTGCTCCTGCAACAATAGGAACAACAAATTTAAATGCAGGAGATTTAGTGTATACATCTAGTCAAAATGATGAGCAACTTCATTCGGGTGTAGAACTTGATTTTGTGTTTAGACCATTAGAATCTTTAGATATTAAAGGTTTTGCTTCTTTAGGAAATTGGGAATACAAAGGAAACGCTGTTCAAAGAAAATTTGATGAAAATCAAACTCTTTTAGATCAGACTAATACTGATATTGATGGAGGTAAAGTAGGAGATGCTGCTCAAACAACATGGGGATTAGGAGCTAAATATAAAATAGTTAAAAACTTTTCTATAGATGCAGATTGGAGAAACTATGATAATTTATATGCAAATGTTGCTGCTAATAAAGAAAATATTGAATTACCTAGTTATGATTTAGTGGATGCAGGTATCTCTTATAGAATGTTAGTAGGAGAAAACAACAAAAATTCAATTGATTTTAGAATCAACATGAATAATGTTTTTAACGAAGTATATTTATCTGAAATTACTCAATCTTTTTCTTCTGGAAACGTTAACGGTATTTTTCCAGCTAATGACACAGATCCTTCATACAAAGGAATTAATGTTAAAAACAGTGCTTTCTTTGGTTTAGGAAGAACTTGGAATGTTTCTATCAAATATAATTTCTAATCTTTTTTTTAGATACTTTTTAATTACAATAAAAACCCTTTTGACAGAAATGTTAAAAGGGTTTTATTTTTTTACTATATTTGTTTTAACCTTTAAAACAAACTAATTATGTATCAAACTCTTCAATCATTACATTCTACTTTAGCTTACATAGCTTTAGCAGTATTATTACTAGCGGTTATCAATGCAATTTATGGTTTATCAAACAAAAAGTTATTTGCTACAAAAGACTTAAGATTATCACTTTTTGCCTTAATATTTTGCCACATACAACTATTGATTGGATTGATTCTTTACTTTGTTTCTGAAAAAGGATTTAAAGCTTTCGCAATTGAAGGAGCAATGAAAAACCCTGAACTAAGATTGACTATGTTAGAGCATCCACTAATTAATATTATCGCAATAGCTTTAATTACAATAGGTTGGTCAAAACATAAAAAACAAGAAAGTCAAAACGGAAAATTTAAAAAAATAGCTCTTTTTTATACTTTAGGACTAATTTTAATTTTATCAAGATTACCTTGGTCTAGTTGGATGGCATAGTTATTGAATAGCTCCTACAAGAATCTTAACCTACATAACAAGCTTCATTTTAATGGTTGCTTAAAATTTTTGTTATGAAAAATAATATATTAATTGGGGTTTTTGTATCGTTTATTGCCTTGTTTAGCTTGACTAATTCAACCAATAAGTTTATTAAATTAAATAAAAGAGTTTATCCCTACGATACAATTAAAGTTATTGATACAATTGTAGTTGATACAATAGATTTTGCAGTTGTAATGCATAAAGAAAATGCTCATGCATCCTATTATGCGGATAGATTTACAGGAAGAAAAACGGCAAGTGGAGCAATTTTTGACAATAACAAACTTACTTGCGCACACAAGACACTTCCATTTGGGACTAGGTTAAAGGTAACTTCAATAAAAACAGGAAAGTCTGTAATTGTAACAGTTACCGATAGAGGTCCTTTTGTAAAAGGGAGGCATATAGATCTGTCAAAAAAAGCTTTTATGCAAATAGCTCCAGATAGATATGGTGGACACATACAAGTTAATATCGAAATTATAAAAGATTAAAATCAGCGAAAGCTGATTTTTTTTTTTGCTCTAAAGTTTAACAAAAATTTATGTTCGGTTAGTTCTGTAGTTTACGAACCAAAATTATCTTTGCAGAAATATTTTTACAATGCAAGAAGAAAAACAAGAATTAATAGAAATGTTTGGTATTCATTTCGAACATCAATACAATATAGCACCACTTGCAGCTAGAATTTTAGGGTTTTTAATAATTGATGGCTGTAAATCAGGTTTGACTTTTGAAGAATTAGTTTGTAAACTAAAAGCAAGTAAGAGTTCAATATCTACAAATTTGAACTTATTACAAAAAATGAACCTAATTAACTATTTCACTATTTCTGGAGATAGAAAAAAATATTTTAAAGCTGCTCCTTTAAGCCAACGATTAAAAAACTATTTAAAGTTAGTTGATAGTGAAAAAATATTAATTGAAAGGCTTATTAATTATAGAGAAAAAAATATTTCTTGTACACAAGAAAATGTAAACCTTCAAAATAGTTACGCTTATAAAGAACATATTTTAAAAGTTGAAGAGTTGTTAAATAATTCGATAAATAAATTTAAAGAAATAGAAATCCAAAACCAACAAAGTAAATAAAATTTCACCATGAAAAAGAAAATATTTTTTTTAAGTAGCTTACTACTAACAATTAGTTTGCTCTCTTGTAATAACAAACAAGATGAGAAAAAAGAAAGTGCTCCAATGCCTTATAAAGTTGTTCAAGTGTCAAAAGACAGCACCACTTTGTTAGCAGAATATCCAACAAAACTTGAAGGTGTAACAGATATTGATATTCGACCAAAATTAGATGGTTATATTGAAAAAATTTACGTTGATGAAGGTCAAGTAGTAAAAAAAGGGCAAATACTCTTTAAGTTAGAAACACAAACAGCAACTCAAGATGCTGCAGCTGCAAAAGCAAAAGTAGATGCTGCTCAAGTTGAGGTTAGTAGGTTAAAACCTCTTGTTGATCGCAAAATAATCAGCGATGTTCAGTTAGCAACAGCTAAGGCTAATCTATCTAGTGCAAAAAGCACTTATCAAAGTATTGTTGCACGTATAAACTATGCTACAATAACAAGTCCAGTAAACGGAATTGTAGGTACTTTGCCTCTTAGAATTGGAAGTTATGTAAGCAGTCAAACAGTAGAGCCTTTAACAAGGATTTCAGATATAAGCCAAGTTTTCGCGTACTTTTCAGTTAATGAAAAACAACAATTAGACATTATGATAAACGCAGAAGGGAAAACGTTTCAAGATAAAATCGAAAAAATGCCTGCAGTCAAATTAGTTTTAATTAATGGTACAGTATATGAAGAATTAGGAAAAATTGAAACTTTTAGCGGCCAAGCAAACACTCAAACAGGTTCTTTCAATGTGAGAGCAAGTTTTCCAAATCCAAACAGATTATTGCGTTCAGGTGGAAGTGGAATTATTCAAATTCCTACTGGCTTGAAAGATGTAATTTTAATTCCTCAAAATGCAACCATAGAATTACAAGATAAACGAATTGCCCTAATTGTTGACAAGGAAAACAAAGTAAAATTTGTCTCAATTGAAGTTCGAGCAGTTCCAGGAGGTAAATTTTTTGTTGTTGATAAAGGTTTAAATACAAACGATAAGTTTCTTGTAGAAGGAGTTGGAATTATTACTGAAGGAACACAAATAAAACCAGAAGTAATAGACTTAAAAGAATTAGACAACCCAAAAAAATAATTAAAAACTAACAAACTATGTTTTCAAAATTTATTGACAGACCAGTATTGTCAACGGTGATTTCTATTATCATCGTTATATTGGGGGTTTTAGGGTTAATCTCGCTTCCAGTCTCACAATATCCAGAAATAGCTCCTCCAACAGTAACAGTATCTGCTAGTTATCAAGGTGCAAGTGCTGGAGTTGTAATGAATTCAGTTGTAATTCCATTAGAAGAACAGATTAATGGTGTGGAAGACATGAGTTACATGACTTCTACTTCAAATAATGATGGTTCAGCATCTATTAATATTTATTTTAAGTTAGGGACAAATCCAGATTTAGCGGCTGTTAATGTTCAAAATAGAGTCTCTCGTGCTACACCTTTATTGCCTCAAGAGGTAACTAAAGCAGGTGTAACAACATCCAAAAGACAAAGTGACAACATCTTAATTGTTTCTTTGTATAGTGAAAACCCTGAGTATGATGATACATTTCTTCAAAATTACGCGAACATTAATATTTTACCAAAAATTAAGCGTGTACCAGGAGTTGGTGATGCAGTAATCTTTGGACAAAGAGATTACTCCATGCGTATTTGGTTGAAACCCGATGTAATGGCTGCTTATGGACTTATTCCTTCAGATGTATCAACATTGTTAGCAGAACAAAATATTGAAGCAGCACCAGGACAATTAGGGGAAAGTGGTGATCAATCTTTTCAATATGCTTTAAAGTACAAAGGTCGTTTACAAAGTACAGAAGAATTTGAACAAATTGTTGTTAAATCTACTGAAAGTGGAGAAGTGCTTTTGTTAAAAGATGTAGCAAGAATTGAACTTGGTGCAGTTAGTTATGCAGGGAGCGCAAATACAAATGGTAACAAATCAGTTGCTATTGCTATTGCTCAAACGGCAGGTTCAAATGCACAAGAAGTTATTGAAGGTTCTTTAAAAGTATTAGATGATTCTTCAGTTAGTTTTCCAAAAGGAGTAAAATATACAACCTTAATTAATGCAAATGATTTCTTAGAGGAATCTATAACTAAAGTTATTCATACATTAATTGAAGCTTTTTTATTGGTATTCTTAGTAGTTTTTGTTTTCTTACAAGATTGGAGATCGACACTTATTCCAGCTATATCGGTACCAGTAGCTATTATTGGAACATTCTTTTTCTTGAGTTTGTTTGGCTTTACTATTAATTTACTAACATTATTTGCATTGGTACTTGCCGTCGGAATCGTGGTGGATGATGCTATTGTAGTAGTGGAAGCCGTTCATGCCAAAATGGAAGCAGGAGAAAAAGACCCTAAAAAGGCAGCTCATAGTGCGATGAATGATATTAGTAGTGCTATTATTTCGATCACTCTAGTTATGTCTGCAGTTTTTATACCAGTATCATTTATTAGTGGTTCTGCGGGAGTTTTCTATAAACAATTTGGATTAACTTTAGCCGTTGCAATTGTGTTATCTGCAATTAATGCCCTTACACTCTCACCTGCTTTATGTGCCATTTTCTTAAAACCTCACAATGAGGAAGAAAAGAAAAAAGGATTCTTACAGCGTTTTTATTCAACATTTAATATTGCTTTTGAAGCAACAACAATTAAATACCGAAAATCGGTACAGTTTTTTATCAAACGAAAATGGGTTGCCTTTTTAGGAATAGCCGTTTTCGCTGGAATATTTGTCTTACTATTAAATATCACACCAAAAGCATTTGTGCCTGGTGAAGATACTGGTGCAATTTTATCTGATGTGTCGCTTCCTCCAGGAACTTCACTTGAAAGAACGGAAGAAGTACTATTACAAATAGAAAATAAAGTTAAGGATATTCCTGAAATTAAAGAAGTACTGCGAATTTCTGGAAGAAGTTTAATTAGTGGAACAGGAAGTAATTACGGAATGGTAATCGTAAAATTAAAATCCTGGGCAGATCGTCCTGACGCAAATCAAGAGATTACTGCGGTTGTTGGAGATCTGTTTAAACGTGCTGCAGCTGTTAAAGACGCAAAAGTATTATTCTTTGCTCGTCCAACATTAGTAGGGTTTGGTTTTACAAATGGATTTGAATTTCAGTTGCAAGATCAAAAGGGAGGAACAATTGAGGAACTAAGTGCGGTTAACAATAAATTTCTTGCAGCTTTAAACAGTCGTCCAGAAGTTAAATACGCGGCCACTTCATTTTCTCCTAATTATCCTCAATATCTTATTAATCTGAATGTAGCAGCCATTAAAAATTCGGGCTTATCAGTCTCGGACGTTTTAGGAACTATGCAAGGTTATTATGGAGGAGTATATGCTTCTAACTTTAATAAATTCGGAAAACAATACCGAGTTATCTATCAGTCTGATCCAAAATTTAGAACGGATCCAGAATCTCTAAATAGTGTAATGGTTAGGAACAATAAAGGACAAATGGCACCAATTTCTCAATTTGTGACTTTAGAGAAAGTATTTGGGCCACAAGCTATTGAACGTTTTAATTTATTTACATCTATTAAAATTACGGGTGCTCCTAATGACGGATTTAGTACTGGTGATGCAATTGCAGCAGTACAAGAAGTAGCTAGTGAAAGTTTGCCAATTGGTTATGGTTATGAATTCTCAGGTTTAACCCGTGAAGAAATTAGTGCAGGTGGACAAACGCTTTATGTTTTCTTATTGTGTTTAATATTTGTTTATTTCTTATTAGCTGCTCAATATGAAAGTTATATGTTGCCTTTCGCTGTTTTATTATCCTTACCTATTGGTTTAGCAGGAGCTTACATTTTTGCCTATTTCTTTAATGTAAGTAATAATATCTACCTACAAATTACTTTAATTATGCTTATTGGTTTATTAGCCAAGAATGCCATCCTTATTGTTGAATATGCGGCTGATGCACGACGAAAAGGCTGGAGTATTCAACAAGCTGCATTGCAAGGAGCAACAGCACGTTTACGCCCTATTTTAATGACTTCATTTGCCTTTATTTTTGGATTAATGCCTTTAATGTTAGCTAGAGGAGCAGGAGCAGTAGGAAATAAAGCCATTGGAACTGGTGCAATTGGTGGAATGTTGATAGGAACCATATTAGGAGTTTTTGTAATTCCGGTTTTATTTATCATTTTCCAAGGCTTACAAGAAAGAGTGAGTAGCAAAACTATCGAAACAACTAAAGGAGAAACTGAAAATTTATAAGCACACATCATGAAAAAACAACATATAATCAAAGGAAGTCTTTTAGTTTTTACCATGTTTGTAGTACAATCATGTTTTGTAGCTAAAGACTATGAAAAGCCAGAAGTAAAAACAGATAATTTGTACCGAACAGAACAAGTCGCTGATAGTGCATCATTAGCTAAAATGTCTTGGGATAAAATGTTCACAGATATATTACTTCAAAACCACATCAAAGAAGCTATTCAAAATAACTTGGATATGAAAATTGCCTTGCAAAATATGGCAGCTGCTGAAGCTACTATGAAACAAGGTAAAGCAGGTTATTTCCCAACTGTAAACGGAAATGCTACTTGGACACATCAAGAAATTTCTCAGAACAGTCAGTTTGGACGTTTATTTAGCAGTGTTGACCAATACGAATTATCTGCAAAATTATCTTGGGAAGCAGATATTTGGGGAAAAATTAGAAGTAATAAAAGAGCAACAGCCGCTAAGTTTTTAGAATCAGCTGTGGCTCGTCAAGCGGTTCAAACCGAATTGGTAGCAAATGTGGCTTCTGTATATTACCAATTATTGGCTTTAGATGCTCAAATTAATGTGGTTACAGCTACTTTAGAAAATAGAAATACTAGCGTTGAAGTTATCAAAGCCTTAAAAGAAGCAGGGAATGTTAATGAAGTTGCGGTAAAACAAACAGAAGCACAAAAATATGCCGCTCAAATTATACTAGAAGATCTAAAATATAATGTCAAAGTTTTAGAAAATACATTTAATCAATTGTTAGGAAAAGCGCCAAATTCAGTTGAGAGAAGTTTGTTTGAAAATCAAAAGATAGATGCAGAAATTAAAACAGGTTTGCCTGCTTTTTTATTAAGTAAAAGACCAGATGTTGTAGCTGCTGAATTAAATTTTAGAAATACTTTTGAATTAACAAATGTAGCTAGAAGTTCTTTTTATCCTTCTTTAACTTTAAATGCAACAGGAGGTTTACAAGCTTTAGAGTTGAAAGATTGGTTTAGTACAAAGTCACTTTTTGCAAGTATTATTACAGGATTAACACAACCAATTTTTAATCAAAGACAAAATAAAACAAGGTTAGAAGTGGCTCAAGCCAATCAACAAAAAGCTTATTTGCAATTTGAAAAATCGTTATTAGTTGCTGGAAAAGAAGTTTCAGATGCATTAGCAAATTATGAAAATGAAACGAATAAACTTGTGATCAGAAAAAAACAAGTTGAAGCTTTAAAAACAGCTGCTGATTATTCAGATGAATTATTACAATATGGAATGGTAAATTATTTAGAAGTATTAACAGCAAAAGACAACGCTTTAAATACAGAAATCAGTTATATAGACAATAAATATAAACAGCTTAATGCGGTAATTACGCTTTATAAAGCTTTAGGTGGTGGTAATTAATTCAAAAAAAATCCTGCTTTTGCAGGATTTTTTATTTAAATAGAAATGAAAGAAGAAATAATTCAAAAAGCATTAAATCATTTTCTTAAAAATGGTAGTAAAGTAATTACAATGGATGATATTGCTCATGAATTTGGATTGTCAAAGAAAACGCTCTATGATATGTTCGAAAATAAAGAAGCTCTTATCAATGATGCAGTTGACTTGTTGTGGAAAGATTACTTAAATGATGTAAATGATATTTTAAAAACTACTAAAAACCCAATTCAAAAAACAATACTTATTTATGAAAGAGCTATCGCCATTATAATTACAGTTGAACCTGTTTTTATAGTTAGTTTAAGAAAGTATCACAACAAAGTGATGTCTAAGTATTCTAACAATAGAAGTGATTTAATAAATAACATTGTGCTTCCTTTATTAATGGAAGCAAAGAGTCAAAATCAAATAGAATCAACTATAAATTTAGTGTTGTTTTGCGCAGTTAATTTTAAAGAATTTGATGAAAGAATTTGGAAAAACTTCTTTTTTGATAAATATTCAAAAGAAGAAATATTGGAATATTTTATTATAAGAAGGTTAAGAGGAATTCTCTCTAAAGACTATTTATATTTAGCTCAAGTAAAATAAGTTACCAATTCATAAAAGGATTTTTACTCAAATAAGCATTATAATATCTTTCATCACCAGTAACTTCCTTACCAAGCCAATCTGGTTTTTCAAAAGATTCATTTTCTGATTGCAATTCTATTTCGGCAATAGTAAGTCCTTTGTTTTCGCCATCAAAAATATCCACTTCAAAAGTATGCTTGCCAATTTCAATATCATAACGAATTTTGTCAATTACACCACTTTCACATATTTGTAATAAGCTTTCAGCTTCTTTTACATCAATTTCTTTTTCCCATTCCATTCTGCTCAAACCACTTTCGTTGCTTTTTCCTTTGATAGTTAAATAGCCTTTTTTTCCTTTGATGCGAACCCTAACTGTCCTTTCTGGAACTGAAGACAAATAACCTTGAACTATTCTGTTTTGTGTTTTAAATTGTTTTAAAAAGACATCAGAATTGACTAAAAATTTGCGTTCGATTTCTATCATTGGTATTGTTTTATTTTATAATTTCGACTAATTTAAGAAATGATTTTTTAATACAACTAATTCATTCAATTTATGAATGTAAGGCATCAGTTTCAACAAGATAAATCTATTAAGGAACTCTTTGAAAATCATTTCAATAAGGACGTTTATGCTGATGAGAAATTATTATTTCTTGTTGATTTAATTCACGTTTTTAGACCAAAAAAACCACAAGAAGTTAAACAAATTTCATTGGGTGAATTTATTGAATTTCTTCAAGCCAATCCAAATCATATTGTTCTCTTTAGAAATTACTTTAAAACTATAATAAACAAAAATAAGTTTTCTAGGCTTTTAACAGATTCTGGAATTCTAAATGATAATCACTTTTTAAGCGAAATTAAAAAGAGAATATTTGAAAAATTTTTACCTTTTCAGCCCGAAAAAGGAACACTTCAATTTGTGTTAAATCAAGTTTTTTATTTGAGTACTGATCCAATTTGGATAAATAAAATTCCTTATGATCAAATTGTTGTCATGTATGAATTATTAGGGTTTAAAGATATTTATGGCAATATAAAAGAAGAAACTCCTTTCTCTGAAATTGTTTTAGCCATGCAAATTCTAGCTCAAAGAATGAGTGGTAGAGCTTTAGAAAATGATGTAATTAAAATGGTGCCAGAATATTCTAATTTTGAAAGTCCTTTTTTAGGTTTTGAAAAGGAGTTAAATCATTTGGAAAATAGTATTAGAACCAATAATTATCATTACATAAACTCATCTGAATTGGTTTATAAGCAACTTTTGCTACTACATAAACAATGTAATGACTTTGTAGATAAAGCCTTTTTAAACAGCTCTAAATACGGAATTTCACTAACCGTTAATCAAAGTTTACTTCGGATTAGGCAACAATTAATTAGAATTAAAGAATTGTTGCCACTAATCGTTGTAGAAACAGATGAAGATAAAGTACGAAATAGCACACTAGTCTTATTGAAACTTATTCGATACAATTGCTATAGGAACAACATTAGAAAACTACTTTTAGAAAGTACCCAATTAATTTCTTATGAAATAACACAACACACAGCAAAATCAGGACAAAAATATATTACAGATGGTTATAAAGAATATTTTACCATCTTCTACAAAGCAATAGGTGGTGGTTTTATTGTTGGTTTTTTGTGTTTGTTTAAATTATTATTTTCAAAAGTAGAGACTTCAGCTTTTGGACATGCTTTTTTGTATAGTTTTAATTATGCCTTTGGATTTATTTTGATTTTTTTATTGGGTTTTACATTAGCAACGAAGCAACCAGCAATGACTGCTGCAACTATTGCTCAAACTCTTGATGAAGGAATGAAAAATAAAAACCAAGCAAAGGATAAACACAACCTATTTGCTAGATTATTTGCTCGTATTTTTAGAACTCAGTTTATTGCTTTTGTGGGAAATGTTCTTTTTGCTTTTCCAATTTCTTTATTCTTAATTTGGTTCTTAGATTTTTTATTAGGAACAAATTTAGCTGAATCAAAAGCAGAAAAATTAATAACTGATTTAAGTCCAATTCATTCCTTAGCGATTATTCATGCGGTAATTGCTGGAATTTACTTGTTCTTGTCTGGAATAATTTCTGGAAACATTTCAAACAGAAATAAACATTATCAAGTAGCTTACCGAATTCAGGAAAATCCTTTTCTAAAACAAACTTTTGGGATTCAAAAAACAAAAAATATATCCAATTGGGTTAATGATAATTGGGCTGGCGTAATTTCAAATATGTGGTTTGGTGTGTTACTAGGAAGCACAGGTTCATTAGGAATTTTCTTTGGGCTAAACCTAGACATTCGCCACATCACATTTGCTAGTGGAAACTTTGCTTTAGGCTTATACGGAAATCATTTTTCTATTGATTTTTGGGCTTTATTTTGGACTATTATTGGAATTGCATTGATTGGTTTCATCAATTTTATTGTTAGTTTCACACTTTCTATGTTTTTGGCATTGCGTTCAAGAGATATTCCTTTGTCCGAATTACATTTGCTAAATAAATCGATATTCAATTACTTTAAAAAAGCACCTTTAAACTTCTTTTTTCCATTAAAAGACAAAGTAATTTAATAATTTTACAGAAAGCCTAACTAATGTCAATTCCTCAACGAAAAATTATTCACGTGGATATGGATGCCTTTTATGCATCGGTAGAACAAATGGACTTTCCTGAACTTCAAGGAAAACCATTAGCCGTTGGTGGAAGTGAAAATAGAGGAGTAGTTAGTGCTGCAAGTTATGAAGCTAGAAAATTTGGAGTAAGAAGCGCTATGAGTGGCATTCAAGCGAAAAGAAACTGTCCTGAATTAATTTTCGTGCCACCTAGATTTGATCGCTATAAAGAAATCTCCAAAAAAATTAGAAAAATTTTCTTCGATTATTCTGATTTAGTTGAGCCACTTTCACTTGATGAAGCTTATTTAGATGTAACTGTAAATAAAAAAGACAACCCAAGTGCTTCATTAATTGCTCAAGAAATTAGACAACGAATTTTTGATGAAGTTGGACTAACAGCTTCAGCAGGAATTTCAGTGAATAAATTTGTAG
Source organism: uncultured Flavobacterium sp. (assembly GCF_963975005.1). Lineage (GTDB taxonomy): Bacteria > Bacteroidota > Bacteroidia > Flavobacteriales > Flavobacteriaceae > Flavobacterium. The sequence continues at coordinate 6,303 of NZ_CAXBFR010000014.1, read as the reverse complement.
CCAAAATCGCGTCTGATTATAACAAACCCAACGGTCAAAAAACAGTAAATCCAGATGAAGTGGAATCATTTTTAGAAGTTTTAGACATTAAAAAATTCTATGGAATTGGTAAAGTCACTGCCGAAAAATTTTATCAATTAGGAATTTTTACGGGTTATGATTTAAAACAAAAACCACTTGAATATTTAGAAAAACATTTTAAAAATAGTGCACAATATTATTACAATATTTCAAGAGGAATTCATAATACTGCTGTAAAACCTAACAGAACTGTTAAGTCATTTGGTGCCGAGAGAACTTTTAACGAGAACCTTTCTTCTGAAATTTATATGGAAGAGCGTTTGTTAAATATTGCCAAGGAATTAGAAAAACGATTACAGAAAAGTAAAATATCAGGAAAAACATTAACTTTAAAAATCAAATATTCTGATTTCTCACTTCAAACTAGAAGTAAAACCTTACCTTATTACATAAGTGATAAACATTTATTATTCGATGTTGCCAAAGGATTATTATATCAAGAAAGATTAAAGAATTCTGTTAGATTACTTGGAATTTCTGTCAATAACCTTAATAATGAAGAAAAGAAAGCAAAAGATATTCCAAAAAGTGTATCAGTGCAGTTGCAATTTGATTTCAAATAAGGTTTAACAAGAGTTAAAGTTCTTATTTGTTTTTTGTTAATCCAATATTTATACTAATTTTATTCCAAATTTATTATAATCATGGAATTTTTAACATACGATAACGCAGCAGCAAAATATTATTCAGAGCTAGAAATCAAGACATTGCCCTTAGTCTCTTGGGATTTCTTCTCACAAAATTTTTCTAATAATCAAGTAACTATTTTAGATAATTCAGTATTAAATAAATTAGAAACCAAAAACAATTGGGAAACTACTTGGGATTTTAATTATATGTTGCAAAATGAAACGGTAATAGTAGTAACAGATTCAAAATTAAAAATAGTTTTTGCTTCAGAAAATATCAATAAAATGAATGGTTATAACCCTAATGAAGTAATAGGTAAGACTCCAAGAATGTTTCAAGGAAAAGACACAGATACTGCTGTTTCAAACGAAATAAGATTAGCCATTCAAAATCAAAAACCGTTTGACAAAGTAGTTTTAAATTACCGCAAAGATGGTTCCATTTATAAATGTCACATTCAAGGGCATCCTGTTTTTAACCGAAAAGGAAAATTAATAAACTTTATCGCATTTGAAAAAATTGCAGCTTAAAACAAAACGCATAAAAAAAGGCATTCAATTGAATGCCTTTTTTTATGTCTATAATAATTTGTTAATCTCGACTTGAAAGTTTTGCGAATAACCTTAAAAATTCAACATACAACCAAACTAATGTAATCATTAATCCCATTGAAGCAAACCATTCCATGTATTTAGGTGCTTTGGACTGTGATCCTTTTTCAATCATATCGAAATCTAAAAATAAATTTAGAGCCGCAACTACAATTACAAAAACACTAATTCCAATACTCATTAATGAGTTTCCTTGATGAATTGGTTGAAAAGTCATAAACATCGAAGCAATCCATGAAATTAAATAGAATGCGAAAATTGCCATAGTAGCACCAATAACAACAGATTTAAAAGTTTCAGTAACTTTTACAATATTGTATTTGTACAAACCAAAACAAACCAAGAAAGTTATAAACGTAGCACTAACGGCTTGAATTGCTAATCCTGGATACATTGCTTCAAAAACAGCAGATAATCCACCAATAAATAATCCTTCAAATAAAGCATAAGCAGGAGCTGTGTATGGAGAGGTTGTTGGTTTAAAGGAAGCGATCAAAACTAATATTAGTCCGACAATTCCACCACCAATTGTAAAAATCATTGGGTTGTAGCCATTTCCAACTAACCACCAACTTACAAGAGCAGTTGATAATAACATAAATAACATAGTAAAACTCTTATTGATTGTTCCGCTAACTGTCATTGTTTCTTGATGAACTGCAATAGCATCATCATTTGTTCTACTAGTGTTTTTAAATTTATTTTCTTTCAAAAACGGATTACTAGATTTAAATTCCATATTTTTTTATTTTATGAATCAAATATATAAAAATTATTCAATTTCAGAAACACGAAGTGTATTAACCATTCCTTTATTGGCAATTGGCATTGCAGCTAGATTGACCAACATATCACCTTTTTTAACGTATCCTTTTTCTTGAGCAATTTTGTTAATGTCTTCTACAGTATCATCAGTGCTTAGGAATTTGTCATAAAAGAAAGCTTTAACACCCCAAAGTAAATTCAATTGTGTTAAAATACGTTCATTAGATGTAAATACTAAAATTTGTGATTTTGGTCTCCATGCAGAAATTTGAAAAGCCGTATAACCACTATTTGTTAAAGTTGAAATTACTTTTGCATCAATATCATTAGCCATAACAGCTGCATGATAACAGATAGATTTAGTGATAAAACGCTTAGTTCTTACATGAGGAGCATTTAAAGGTACTTGAATAAGTGGAGAATCTTCAACAGCTTCAATAATATTTGTCATTGTTTGAATAACTTGAACAGGATAACTACCAACAGAAGTTTCGCCAGAAAGCATTACAGCATCTGCACCATCCATAACAGAATTGGCAACGTCATTAACTTCTGCACGTGTTGGTGTTAAGCTAGTAATCATTGTTTCCATCATTTGAGTAGCAACAATTACTGGAATACGAGCAGTTTTTGCTCTATGAATTAATTGCTTTTGAATTAAAGGAACTTCATGAGCAGGAATTTCAACACCTAAATCACCACGAGCTACCATTAAACCATCACAATAAGCAACAATCTTATCAATATTTTCTACAGCTTCTGGTTTTTCAATTTTTGCTATAATTGGAATTTTATGGTCAGAATGTTTTGAAATTAAATCTTGTAATAACATCAAATCTTCTGGTGTTCTTACAAAAGATAAGGCCATCCAATCTACTTTGTTTTCAATAGCAAAAATGGCATCTTTAATATCCTTTTTGGTTAAAGCTGGTAAAGAAACCTTTGTATTAGGAAGGTTAACTCCTTTTTTAGATTTCAAAGGACCACCTTGAATAACTACTGCTTCAACTTCTGTTTTTTTGTCTGTTTTTAATACTTCAAAAATTAACTTTCCGTCGTCTAATAATATACGCTCACCTACATTTACATCTTTTGGGAATTCTTTATAATTCATGTACACTTTAGAAGCTGTTCCTAAAATGTCTTCAGCAGTTGTAAATGTGATTTTATCTCCTGTTGCAACAACAACATCTTCTTTCATAACACCAACTCTTAATTTTGGTCCTTGTAAATCGGCCAAAATAGAAGTTGTATATCCGTGTTCTTTGTTTAATTCTCGAATCATTGCAATACGTTCACTAACATCAGTATAATCTGCGTGAGAAAAATTTATTCTAAACACATTTACTCCTGCTTCTATCATGTCTTTTAGCACTTCTTTAGTGCTTGTAGCTGGTCCCAAAGTAGCAACTATTTTAGTCTTTTTGTTCGTTGGCATGGTTAAAAAATTAAATTACTTTTTGTTTTTATTTTATTTTTGTCTATTGTATAAGACATTGAAATTGAGTCTATTTTCGAAATAGTATGATTTATTTCATCAATTTTTAAAAAATTATCTTCAGTATCTACTTTTAGTATAAAATCTACTTTTTTATATTCAGGAACCATAAACATATATTGCTCATAATTTTCGAATAAAGAATTAGAATTGTTTTTTACTTTAATAATTGTTTTATTTTCTATTAAATTCCAAGAAGTTTCGTTTTCAGTATCAAAAAATATAAAACGATCAAATGATCCTTTCATTTTTTTTTCGGTCTTATCAATTGAATCAAAAAAATGAAATCTTGTGCTTAGATTTTTATTCAATAAAAAGGCAAGTTTGGTAACTTCAATAGTAGTATGAATTGCAATTAATTCATATTCAGTAGTTGAAAAATCTTCTAATTGTAATTTAAAAACTGCCATTTACACATAAATAAAGTGTAAATATACAGTATAATAAAGTTAATTAGACGTTAAAATAAATAAGAAATTGTTATTTTTTTAACGAAAACGATATAGCTAATTGCTAAATTCATTTATTTTCCTGTGATTTTTTCCTGTAATGCAAAATAAGCTCTTTGAGACGCTTTTTCTTCTGCTTTTTTCTTTGAGGTAGCTCTTGCTCTTGCAACTACTTTGTTGTCAATGAATAATTTGACACTAAAAAACTTTTGCCCTTCAACACCATTGTCTTCAATAAAATCAAAATGAAATACTTTTTTTTCTTTTTGACACCATTCAATTAATAAACTTTTATAACTAGTAATTTTTCCTTCTAACTTATCTAAATCCACATAAGGTTTGATGATTTTTTTCTCGATAAATTTTTCACATGTATCAAAACCTTTGTCTAAATAAATTGCACCAATAAATGCTTCAAACAAATTACCATGTATGTTTTCGCCAAAATTTGTAGGGGCAACTTTACTCTCAACAAATTGAATTAAATTAAAATCTCTACCCAATTCATTCAAATGTTCTCTACTAACTATTTTTGAACGCGTTTTTGTTAAATACCCTTCATCTCCAGTTGGAGCAGTTTTATATAAAAACGCGGAAATAACACTGCCTAAAATGGCATCACCAAGAAATTCTAAACGTTCATAGTTAAACGGATTTCCATTTGCATCTATAATATTTGTAGAACGATGGGTAAAGGCTTTTTTGTAATATTTTAATGTAACAGGTTTAAAACCTAGGATTTTGCTTATTTTTTCAAAAAAAATCCCGTCTTCTTGAGAACGGGATTTTGATACTATTTTTTTTATGAAATTCATGGATAAAATTAGTCTTCTAGTTTTTTAAATAATACACATGCATTGTGACCACCAAAACCAAAAGTATTACTCATGGCAACTTTGATTTCTCTTTTTTGCGCTTTGTTTAAAGTAAGATTTAATTCTGGATCAATTCTTTCATCTACAACTGTATGATTAATTGTAGGAGGAACAATTCCATGATTCATTGCTAAGATCGAGGCAATAGCTTCAATCCCACCTGCAGCTCCTAATAAGTGACCTGTCATAGATTTTGTTGAATTAATATTGATGTTTTTAGCATGATCACCAAAAACAGCTTTAATTGCTTTTAGTTCAGCGACATCACCTAACGGAGTAGAAGTTCCATGCGTATTGATGTGATCAACTTGCTCTGGTTTCATACCCGCATCGCGTAAAGTGTTTTCCATAACAGCAATAACCCCAATTCCTTCAGGATGTGGAGCTGTTAAATGATAAGCGTCTGATGACATTCCACCGCCACCAACTTCACAATATATTTTTGCACCACGTGCTTTTGCATGTTCATATTCTTCTAAAACTAATGCACCAGCACCTTCTCCAAGCACAAATCCATCTCTTGTAGCATCAAAAGGTCTTGAAGCTGTTTCTGGACTTTCATTTCTTGTTGATAAAGCTTGCATTGAGTTAAATCCACCCATTCCAGCTATAGTTACAGCTGCTTCAGAACCACCCGTTATAATTACATCACACATTCCTAAACGAATGTAGTTAAATGCATCAATAATTGCATTTGCCGAAGAGGCACAAGCAGAAACAGTTGTGTAATTTGGTCCCATAAAACCATTTCGCATAGAAATATGTGCGGGAGCAATATCAGCAATCATTTTTGGAATAAAGAAAGGGTTAAAGCGTGGCGTTCCATCACCAGCTGCATAACTCATTACTTCATCTTGAAAAGTTTGTAATCCTCCAATACCTGCACCCCAAATAACTCCAACCCTTTGTTTGTTTACATTGTCAGAAGTAATTCCAGCATCATTTATGGCCTCTTCACTTGCTGCAACAGCATATTGTGCAAATTTATCCATTCTACGAGCTTCTTTGCGATCCATAAAGTCTTCAATATTGAAGTTTTTAATTTCACAAGCAAACTTTGTTTTGTGCTTTTCTGTATCGTAATAAGTAATAGGTGCAGCACCACTTTTACCACTAATAAGTGCATCCCAATATTCTTGAATGTTATTTCCAATGGGAGTCAATGCTCCTAATCCAGTAACTACTACACGCTTTAATTGCATATATAAAATTTTTGGTTTATATAAAAAAACCCAAAGTGCTTTTAATACTAAACTAAAAGAAACAATGGGTATTACATAGTTTTTATTGTAATGATTGTAATACAATCAATGTTTTCAAACCGATAAAATCAATTAATGATTTAAATTAACTAGCAAATGCTAAAATAATAGCATCCACAATGAAAAAACTTT
>NZ_CAXBFR010000013.1:0-39804 GCF_963975005.1 uncultured Flavobacterium sp. | reverse complement strand
ACAAAAGCAACAATAGAAACATTACTAGAATTTGTTATATTACTTGGCAATTGTACGGAGAAGTTTTTAGTATAAGTATCTCCAGAATTAGTACTTCCAGTAATAGCATCACCCATAACATTTGTTAACACAGCACGTAATACATGATTATGTACAAAATTAGGTAAAGTACTTCCACCACCATAATAGGAAGTATAATTTGTTTGAGGATAAACTAATCCACTTTCAAGGACATATACAACAAGTTTAGTATTAGTAAAGTTAAAGCCAAACTTAACATTTACATCAATGTTTAATGTGCTTCCAGTTAATGATGGGCTCATAGCCAAACCTAATCTTGGGTTTGCTCCAGTAGTAAGAGCAACGACTTGAGATACATTTTCAGGTTCAGGGTAAGACCATTCAGTAGTTCTGTTTAAGTGTGCAGTTGGATAAGCACTAACATTATACGGAGTGGTATTTACGATATAAGGATCACTTCCGCTTTTATGAAGAGCCACAACTACAGCATCATTTGTCTGAGTATTTACTTGTTCGATTCCATAAGAAACTCTAGGACACCATCCACACCATGTTCCTGTAAAATCCTCAATTAAAACTCTTTTGTTAAAGTTTATAACAGATACAACTTCAATTTGAATTGTATTTGAAGTAAAAGTCTCATTACTTGCGTTAGTGTAAGTTGAATATACATCAACCGTTCCAGCAGTTGGCATTACAATATTAAATCCAGTTTGTGCAACCCCATCAAAATAAACTGTAGATTGAGGAGACACATTAGCACCATTGTTACCCATTGATGTAAAAATAACATTCTCGCCAGTACCAACAGTAGATTTGTTAGAAGTTAATGCAATAGATGAAATAGGAATTGGACTTGGTATTACGGTAATAGTAATAATATTGCTTGTTACTCCATCATATTCAGCCACGATTGAAAATGTACCTTCAATTGATGAAGAAAAAGAATTTCCAGAAATAGCTACTCCATTAACCTTAAAAGTAGAACTACTACTTACATCATTACCATCACTAGTAGTAACAGTTAAAACTGTAGCCTCATTTACATATCTTGTGGTGAAATCACTTGATAAGTTAATTGTAATCGAACCGCTATCGTTAGAGCTGCAAGAAAATAGGAAACCTACAGACAAGAATAGCATTAAAAATTTTAAAAATTTCATATTATTAAGTATTAGTTGTTTATTACTACAAATAAATAATTTTTTTTTGAAATAATTGGTTTTTTTTTGTTTAATTGCACAAAAATTTAAACATTATGAAATTTTACTCTCTTTTCTTTCTATTATTTATCAATTCTGTTGTTGCACAAAGCAAATTGCCAAACTTGTCAATTTCTAAACTCAACAATGAAAAAATTAACCTTAATGAAACTTACAACGAAACGGATAAAATTTATGTTTTTTCTTTTTGGGCAACATGGTGCGCACCTTGTATAGAAGAACTTAATGCTTTAAATGAAGTTTATGATGCATGGAAAAAAGAATTAAGCTTAGAAATAATTGCAGTTTCTACTGATGATTCTAGAACTCAAAAAAGAGTTAAACCATTACTAAATGGAAAAGGATGGAGTTTTGATGTTTTATTAGACACAAACCAAGATTTAAAAAGAGCTTTGGGTATAATAAATATTCCTTATACAATTGTTGTGAAAAACGGTGAAATTGTACATATCCAAAACGGATTTACTCCAGGAGCAGAAGATGAATTACACACAAAACTATTAGAACTATAATGAAGAAAACAATTTTATCCTTACTGATATTAAGTGGATTATCAATTTCAGCACAAGAAAAAAAGACAGGCCTATTATATGGTAGTTTTGAATCTAATTCTCAGTGGTATCTTAATGACAAAATAAATGATAGAGAAATTAAACATCCAGAAGATCCTTTTCGTTCAAACAATTACCTTCAATTAAATTATAATTATAGCAAATGGACAGCTGGAGTACAACTCGAATCCTATGCTCCAAATGCACTTTTAAATTATAATCCAAAATATGATGAAACTAATCTTGGGATTTATTTTTTAAATTATAAGGCTGATAAAATAGATGTAACTGCAGGACATTTTTATGAACAATTTGGAAGTGGTTTGATCTTAAGAACATGGGAAGACAGAGCACTAGGAATAAATAATGCTTTAAGAGGTGGGCGAATTAAATATAACCCAACGGATTATCTTTCTTTAACAGGTTTATACGGAAGACAAAGAACAGGTTTCGATGTAGCAAATAGTGATATTTTCGGTTTCAATACCGAACTTAATATTAGCAGTATTCTAAAGCTTGAAGTTTCAGATTTAGCGTTAGGACTTAGTTATGTTGGAAGAGATGAAAAAACCTCAATAAATAAACCAAAATTCGAAAGTTTAACTAATGCTTTTTCTGGAAGAGTGAATTTTTCTCATAATTCTTTCTATGTATCTACTGAATATGCCTATAAATCGGAAGATGCTATGATTGTTAACAATAAAATCGATAATAATTTTATTAAACCTGGAAATGCCTTGTTAATTAATTTTGGGTATTCTCAAAAGAACCTTGGAATAGATGCAACTCTAAGAAGAATGGTAAACATGAGTTTCTATTCTGAAAGAGAACCTGATTTATATATTGAAAATGGAGGATCAACAAGTTATAATTTTAATGATAAAATAGTAAATTATTTACCAGCTTTAACAAAGCAACATCATTTCAATTTGGCAAATATTTATGTTTATCAAGTACAAAAGATTGATATTCCTGATCCGGCAATTGCAAAAATTGGAGAAATAGGTGGGCAGTTTGATGTTTTTTATAATTTTGAAAAAGGTACTGACATAGGTGGTAAATATGGTACAAAAGTTACAGTAAATGTTGCTAATTGGTATAATTTGGATGGAGATTATAATTATTTTCCTCCAAGTTATGATGTCAAAATTTTAGCATCTGGCAAAAAATATTTTTCAGATTATAATATTGAAATCACAAAAAAAATTAATGATAAATTACAAGGAAATTTTATTTATGTAAATCAATATGTAAACCAAAAGTATTTACAAGGAGGATCGTTAGTTAAAACAAACATTGTAGCTGCGGATGCAACTTATAAGTTAAACAAAACACAATCTATAAGACTTCAAGGTGAACATATGTGGGCAGATGCTGATAAAAAAAATTGGGCAGGTGCAACATTAGAATACTATGTTAATCAAAAGCTTTCATTTTATGTTTGGGATATGTATAATTATGGGAACGATAAAGTTGGAGAAGGCAAAGTGCATTATTATAACCTTGGGGGAAGTTATAGAAAAGGAGCTTCGCGCGTTGCTTTAAATTATGGAAGACAAAGAGGCGGTTTAGTATGTGTAGGTGGAGTTTGTAGATTTGTGCCTGAAAGTAAAGGAGTTTCAATATCTTTGAGTACTTCTTTTTAAATAAAAATAATAATGTAAATAAAAAAAAGGATAGTTTTTAACTATCCTTTTTTTTTATCTTTTTAAAGTGAAATGAGATTTGAATTCTTGTCTATTTCCGTTTTCTGTATATTCTATCTTAAACCAATAATCAGTTGAAGGTAGTGGTTGACCATTAAAAGTTCCATCCCAACCATTTCCATTAGGATTAATTTCTTTTAAAAATTTTCCATATCTATCAAAAATGAATATTTTACCTTGATAAGATTGTAACAAACCATTAATATTCCAATATTCATTAAAACCATCACCATTTGGTGTGAAATAAGGAGGATAAGTAACAGTTTGAATAGCTTGTGAAAATTGCACACCACATTGCTTGATGTCTCTAACTAAAACAGTATAATTACCATTAGTTAATCCACCAAAAATAGGACTTGGTTGCCAATTAATTCCATTATCAATGCTATATTCATAAATACCATAACCACCAACAGGAAGCGCTTCAATTGTCGCTGTTCCTGGTGAAAATAAAGGTGTGATTAAAACAGCGCTAACACTTATAGGTTCAGATGAAAAGGTTGCCTCTACGCTATCCATATTTTTACATTGAGTGTCAATATTTGTAACTTCAACACTATAAATTCCAGATTGTGTAACTGTGTAAATTGCCGATTGATCTCCAGATGAATTTGTTGTTGGGTTTGCAGGTGTCCAACTATAGCTATAATTTCCAGCAGTTATAGGTGTTGCATTAATAGTTTGTGAGCCAGCACCAGTAATTGCATCTAAACAAACAACAAAGTCTAAACCTAATTCTACATTAGGAACTGGGTCAACAATTAGTTCTACATATTGACCTAAACCAAAACATTCATTATTAATAGCACTATCGATTCTAACCCACACTAATTGATTGTTACCAATTATATTTCTATAATTATTTAAATTAGTGATTGGATTTAATCCAGCTGTTGCATCAGCTTCATTTTCATAATAAGATACTTGTAGGTTTTGATTTGGAGGAAATTGAGCTAAAATACTAGTTGTAGCTCCATTTAAGTTAAAATAATCAAACCCATCATTAGAAGTATCGTTTATATCTATGTATTCATCACATTCGTTTAAAACTATATTTGTAATAGGAGTTGTTGTTGAAACTAATAAATTTACTCTCACAATTCTATAACAATTATTGTCATTTTCAACTTTTGCCCAAACTACACCATTATTAGATGAAGTATAACTTGTTTCATTTGTTATAGGCAATGTATTATTTTGTGCATTTAATTGACTCGTAAAATAAGTAAAATTCAAAGATGTATCATTTGAAATTAAAGGGCTTGCATACGTTAAATTAAAATCAGTAATTGCATCTGTGTCCGTATCACATTGTTTCAAATTCACATTATTTGTAACAACAGGTAAAGGATTGACGATTAAATTAAACGATGTTGTTGAATAACAATTTGTTGTATTGTTTGTAAGTCGAACATATACTAATTGTGTATTTGAATAGTAATTATTTTGAGGATTAACATTATTATCTGCCTCATTTTGATTGATATGATAAGTAACTGTTATTCCAGATTGACCATTTAAAATTTCAGCGCTTTTTGTGGTTAAATTAAAAATTACAAAACCATTTGTATCACTTCCGTCTACATTGTTATCACAAATTTCATAAGTTGTAATAGCTATAATTGCTGGAGAAACATTTTTAGTTATGGTTATTGTTGATGAAATATCATCACAAATACCATTTCCAGCAATTGTATAAGTATAAACACCACCTGCATCTATACTTGGGTTATAAACACCAGTTCCACTTGCCATTACTGGAGACCAAGTTCCACCCGTAGTTACGTTAGTACCTAATAAAGTAAATAAATCAACATTCGGGTCTGAAGTACAAGCAGCAATTGCATTATTTGCTCCTGCATTAGGAGCCTGTTGAATAGCTACTGTAATATCAACACTAATATTTGCACAAGTCGCAGTATAAGAATAATTATAAGTTCCTGGTAAATCAACATTTGGATCAAAAAAATCTGTTCCACTTGCTAAAGCTGGTGTCCATACACCACCAGTTTCAGGATTTCCATCAATTGCTTCTAAAAGATCGGTTGTGCCGCTAGAACATATAGTTACATTAGTATCTCTTGGTTCACTACCAAATCCTGAATAATAACCACCATATCCCGCAGCCCCACTAGCTCCAAAAACACCCACTGCTAAAGGACCTGTAGATTCTACCACAACGTTTCCAGTATAACCAGGAATTCTATATGTAACCCAATCTGTAGTGCCTAAAACAGCTTCAGGAGTAGTTGTGGTTGGGTTTCCATTTACAGTTATAGTTGAATTTGCATAAGTAAGCGCAATAATATCACTAGTGTATTGAGTATTTCCAATGGTATTTATACTTGGAATTAAATCTACACTTTTTTGAAAGAAACAGCTCAAAGGAGGAATAAAATTCATACCAGTGGTCGCTGAATAATTTGCACCCGCTAGTACTTGATAGAGGTATATTGGATTACTGCTAGTAATATACATGTTCTTATGATTCGTTCCTTGATAAAAAGTAGGAGGAACAATTAAATAACCCCCTGTATTTACCGTAGCAAATGGTGTTGCATTTCCATTTATAAAAATTTGCGTATTATCTTGTGTGGCAATTACTATTGGAAATTCTGAATCATTTCCACCATTTCCTCTAACTACTATATATTCAGAACCTACTTGGTCATAAGATACAATTTGATCCAAATTAAAATCTTGTCCATCACTTGACAATAATGTTCCTCCTAAAGCATTACCTGTACTAACAGCAATGGGCTTGTCAGAAGAAATTAGAGCTCCAATAAAACCGTCATAATTAGCGGTATAATCTGTGTAACCAGATAGAACAACTGATTCTCCTTTATTTAAAACAAAATTTTGAGAATCTAGAGTAACATCACCTGAACCAGAAGTAAAAACTACGTTTGTATTATAATCTGAAACATCAACAATAGTGTTATCCTCTGTGGCCATAAAACTTGACACAAAATTCCTAATAGAACCACTTCCTCCTTGAGGAACGCTTCCAACTCTGAAATTTGTACCAATACCTGGAATACCTTTTGCTACCAATACCTCAGCATGATTTCCCGAACGAACTTTAAAAGTAGCATAAAAATCCTTGGTAGCTTCTAAAATTAAGCCTTTATCACTTTTTACAACATTAACATCACTTTGATTTAAAAACATAAGTGACGGCTGTCCATTACCGATATTTATAGTTTGAGGATTCCCTTGAGAAATAGTAAAAGGTGATCCTTGAATTGGAGTGCCGTTTCCACTTTTTACTGAAACGGAAAAAGGAGTAGGATTTGGTGTAGAAAGATAAATGTAATGATCATTAACAACAGATCCATCTCTAGAGTGTAAAGGTGGAAGCCAATGTTTATTACTAAGTTGACCAAACATAAAGTTAGTAAAAATAAAAGCAATTAGTAAACTTAAACGCATCGTAATTTTTTTAAGAAAGTAAATGTAATTAAAAAAAAGAGTATAAATTTAAAAAAACACTGTGTTTAAAGGTTTTTAACATAAATTTAAGCTATTAAAAGAAAGCCCTTAGCTGCACATTTCCAGTATGAATTGTTTTGGATGTTTCACTTTTTCGACCTTGATAATTTACATTTATATCTAAATAAGTAGTTAGATTTTTTTGCAACAACAAACGCCAAGTCTGATTTTTTCCAACTTGTAATCCTTCTAATAATTGAAACCCAACAGCTGATAAAGCATTTCCTTCAAAAGAATTGTTGTAATGTGAAAATTCACCATTAACACTAAAGCCTTTATCACTATTGAAAGTAAATGAAGTTCCAAATCTGTTTTGTTTTAAACTTTCAAAATTTCCAATTTGATTTTCTTTGTTTTGATATTCATAAAAAACATCCCAACTCGCATTTTTTGAAAACAAATAGGAAACCTTTGGGAAGGCTTGAAATCCTTGAATTTGAAAATTTCGACTTGGATAATTTTCAGAAAAAGCTTCACTAAAAACCGTTTTTCCTGATAAAGTAAACAGCCAAGTTTTTTGAATTAAATGTTGATATTGTAATTGATGTGATTTAGCTTTATTTTCAACTGAACCAACTGATAATAAGTTTTTTGAATCATTCGTCAAGAAATTATAAGTGATTGAATTTCGCTGTTTTCCTCTATTGAAAAATAAACTATTTCTAAAACTATTGTTTAATCCAATAAGATTTTCATCTGAATTTGAAAATGGATTCAAATCAAAATTATTGCCATCTCTTACTATTTTCCTATCAATTAAAAACGAACTTTGATTATAAAACAGGGACATAAATTTAAAAAAACCTGTCTTATTTTGCCATTGATTGAAATTAAAAGTCAACGATTGAGAAAACTTATTTTGATGGGTTCGAACAAAAACCTGATTAGGTAAAAAAACGCGAACATATTTGGCTAAATCAACAAAAGGAGCAATTTCAAATTCTTGTAATTCCTGAATTCCATTGTTGTTGTAGTCATTCCATGTGTAAACTCCTTGTCCTGGCTCAACTTCTAAATAAGTGAATTCTTGTTGAGCAATTGTTCCTGATGAGTTTTCATAAATTGTAGATAATTGCATCAATTGATCAAAAAACCTATCGTTATAAATAATTCTTGAGTTTAAAGAAGGTTCATCTTTCTTAGCAACATCTTCATATTTTAAAGTTCGATATTTTACAAAAATACTCAAATTACTTTTTTCTGTTTTTACCAATTGTGAATTCAAATAATACGAATTGGAATGGTTTACACGTTGAATAATTCCGTTTTGTAAACTGTCGTTTTTTCGTTGCAAATAGCCTAATTCTACAAAAACTTTCGTTGAATCACCTCGACCAACAAAAGCTCCATATTCTGCAAATTTTTGACTAAGTGCCGAAAAATCATTGGTTTCAACTAATTTTTCTGAATTATCTTCAAAATTGAAACTTCCTCCAACCCAATTTTTCTTGAAATTGTATTTTGCTTTGGTTTGATTTCGAATGAATTTAGAATTTGAATAACTTCCATCACTTTTCATAGCACTACTCTGATTGAATAGTGTGAAGTTTTTATGGTTGTAATTTCCAAAAAGACTATGTCTTGTTCCAGAGAAATTTTCCGAAAAATCTAATTTCTCCAATTGATATTTAGCAAATCCTTTCTTATTGAAGTTAAAATCCAAACCTGAAATCAATAAACTTTGATTGCCTAAAGGTGTTGTTAAATTCCAATCCCGATTAAATTCTATTGTAAATAGTCGTTCAATGGTTTTAAAATCTTGTTGAATAAATTGAAAATTTGCAAAAGCATCAATTGTGGTTTTTTGAGTCAATAAACGTTGTTTTGCATTTATTTTTCCTGCAATTCCGTTATTGTTGTTGTCATCTAAATTAGAATATAGATTCAAATCATTATTGCTAACACCAATTTCAAAATCAACTTTAGTTTTTTCAGAAGGATTATAACCACCTAAAATAGTTGCAATTTGAATTTTTGTAGGTGCAATTAATCGAACAACAGGTTCGTAATTTCCTTGAGGAATTCCCGCAACAGGTTGAATGTATTCATATATTTTTCCAATAGCTTGGTTGTTGGCTAAAATATAATTTCCAAGATTGCTTCCAACTAAACTAAAACGAACATTGTATAATTCATCATCAGGATTGTTAGAATATTCATAAACCTCAACTCCAGAAATAATGACTTTTTTATACAAAACTTTATTTTCCGAATAGCTATCTAAGTAAGCAGAAGGAGCATTCATCAAAGATAAATTATCACCAACATTTTGCAATACCGCAACTTGATCTTCGGATAAATTTTGTTGCAACGGTTGATTTTTTACATCATTTTCAGAATATAAAAAACCACCAATATTCCATTTTTCTGTTTCATGAGTTGCACCAGCATACGTTATAAATCGTGTATAATTTCTATCAGTATATTGATATTCTACATTGATTCGCATTTCGGAAGTAATTGGAAATAAAGAGGTGAAAATTACTTCACCAGCGTTATAATCGATAATGTAATCGTTATTTTCTCCACGTGTTAATAAAATTCCGTTTACAAAAACGCGTTCTGAACCAGAAATTACTAAAACATAGAGTTCACCATTATTTCCTCGCAATTTATAAGGTCCTTGATTTCCTTCTTGTCCTGTAAAAGTGCTTCGAGCATATTGTCCACGAACTAAAGCTGCAGATGCAAAAATGTCTGTTTTGTTTTCGTCCGAACCAAAAGTAAAATGTGATGAAATTCCCTGTACTTTTTTATTGAAATTTAAAAATGAAGCTTTTCGATTTTCTAAAAATAAATCTCCAGCTCGAATACTCCATTTGTCCGAAAATAATTCAATGAAGATTTGATCAAATTCATCTAGTTTTTGCGAATAACCACCATCTTGCAAAGGAATATTACTGTCTTGAATGGAAGCTCGTAAACTGACTTTATCCGATAATTTTCCTGTAATTTGAAGATCTAAATTTGAATTTACAACCGTGTTTTGATTGTTTCCAATTGTCACTCCTCTTGTAATACTTCCATTTGTATTTAAGCCATCAAAAGGTTTAAAAGTACTTTTATTGGGGTTTTTTATGGTAAAAAGTTGACCAGCTTTATTTGGAACCACTTTGTCTTCATCATAAATGGAATATGTTTTGGTTAAAAACTCAGGAAAAGTTAAGTATTTGACTTCTAAAGTGTCTTTTGAAGTAAAGTTCTCTTTAAAAAATATTTTGCCTGATTTAAAATCAACGTTGTAAACTGAAGAATCAATTTCGATTCCGTTTTTATCTAAAACTTTGAAGAAAGCTTTGTTAATACTGACTTTTTCTAAAGAAATAGTATCTTTTGAAGCAACAAATTTCTTTGATTTATAAGGCGTTTTTGTTTCTTGAGCCAAAATGCCCGAAACAACAAACAAACAAATCCCTAAAAACCACTTCTTGCCCATAAATACTATAACTCACAATTTTCAAAAGTAGTATAATTTTGGGATTTTTGCCACTAAAGAGTTTTGCCATAGGTTCACGGATTCATAGTTAAAGAATAATGTGTGAATTTGCCGTAAAACAAAATTACTCTTTAGTCACAACCTGCAAAGTTCCTCTAGAAATCTGTTTCAACAAAATCGTTTTGTTTTTTTCTACAATTTGTAATGCTTCTTCATCAAAATGTCTAACCGTGTAAAGAGACACATTTTCATTGTATGAAACTTTGAATTTTTTTGACAAACTTGTTTTTAAAGCATCAAAATTTCCATATTTATCTTCAATACAGACCGAAAAACTAATCGCTGAATTTTGAATTAGATTTACTTTAATTTTATGTTCTGAAAATAATGCGAAAATTTCACTCATGTGATCTTCCATCATAAATGAAAAATCCAAAGATGACAATGAAAGCAATAATTGATTTTTTTTAATGATAAAACAAGGAATAAGTGGATCTAAATCTGCTCCTTTTGAAACCGAAGTCCCTGGCAAAAGGGGGTTTATAAATGACTTTACAAACAAAGGAATTTCTTTTCTTTGAAGTGGTTGCAATGTTTTTGGGTGAATTACACTTGCTCCATAAAACGCTAATTCAATTGCTTCACGATATGAAATTTGGTTTAACAGAATTGCATTTTCAAAATACCTTGGATCAGCATTCATTACACCAGGAACATCTTTCCAAATAGTTACACTTTCTGCACCCAAACAATAAGCAAAAATAGCAGCCGTATAATCGGAACCTTCTCTTCCTAAAGTTGTGGTAAAGTTGTTTTCGTCTGAACCTAAAAACCCTTGTGTTATGTTTAAGTTTTTCTTTTTAACTCCTTTGGAAATTAATTTTTGAGTTTGCTCCCAATCAACATTCCCATCTCTATAATTGTTGTCTGTTTTGATAAAATTTCTAACATCAATCCAGCTATTTTTTAAGCCTTGTTCATTGAAATAATGACTCACAATTGTTGTAGAAATCAATTCTCCATAACTAATGACTTGGTCATAAACAAAACTATAGTTTGGCGATTTATTACTGCGTAAAAAATATTCTAAATCAGCTAAATGACTATTAATTGCAAAAAAAACATCATCATCTTCATCATCAAATAAATCCATCAAAATTTGATTGTGATATTTTTTTACTTCTTGCAGTGATGCATTAAATTCGGTTGATTTATCAAAGTAGTTAGTGATTACTAACTCAAGGGCATTAGTCATTTTTCCCATAGCGGAAACTACTATCAAAACATCTTCGTGCCCAACTGTTTTTAAAACATTTAAAACATTTTTTACTCCATCAGCATCTTTTACTGACGCACCACCAAACTTAAAAATTTTCATTCTTCAAATTTTTTATAAATTCCAAAATTTTAAATTCCAAATTCCAATTGGTTTGCTTTAACATTGCAAGTTTTGGATTTTGGAGTTTATTTTTTATTTTTTGCTTTTCAAATTCACTAAAAAATTTGAAATAGCTTTTTCATCCATTTGCACAACATACCAATCTTTTAGAATATTTGCTCCAGATTTTTCATAAAAAGCAATAGCATTTTCATTCCAATCTAAAACGTTCCATTCAATTCTTCTAACGTTATCTTTTTTTCCTTGTTTTATGATTTCGCTATATAGAGCAAATCCAGCACCAGTTCCACGTTGACTTTCTTTAACGACTAAATCTTCTAAATGAATCGTTTTTCCTTTCCAAGTAGAATATCTGTAATAATACAAAGCTACACCAATAATTTTACCATTTTTTTCAGCTACAAATGTATGAAATAAAGGGTTTGATGAGAAACCATCTCTAATTAAATCTTCTTTGGTAACGACAACGGCATCAGGTTCTTTTTCAAAAACAGCTAACTCAATTATCAAATCGAGAACGGCTTGCATATCTTCTTTTGTTCCTTTTCTTATTATCATAATATCAAAATTTAAGCAAAAATAACATTAAGAAAAACATATACCTAAAAATCCTATTTCTTTTCACAAAAAATCCGATATTTGTGCCATTAACACAACTACATCGATTTCGAAATGCAAGAAAAAAATAAAACTTTAGGAGAATACATAATTGAAAATCAAAATGCATTTCAATATTCAACAGGTGAATTATCTAGAATCATTAACTCTATTAGATTAGCGGCTAAAGTTGTTAATTATAAAGTAAATAAAGCCGGTTTAGTTGATATCGTTGGAGCAGCTGGAGAACAAAATATTCAAGGGGAAGACCAACAAAAATTAGACGTTTTTGCCAATGATACATTTATTCAAACGTTAATAAATAGAAACATTGTTTGTGGAATTGCGTCTGAAGAAAATGATGATTTTATTACCGTAAACAGTTTAGATGAAAATAATCAAAACAAATATGTTGTACTAATGGATCCTTTGGATGGTTCTTCAAATATTGATGTAAATGTTTCGGTTGGAACTATTTTTTCAGTTTTTAGAAGAGTAACCCCTGTTGGAACTCCTGTTACAAGTGAAGATTTTCTGCAAAAAGGTGTTAACCAAGTTGCCGCAGGTTATGTTGTTTATGGAACTTCAACTATGCTAGTTTATACAACTGGTCATGGAGTAAATGGTTTTACCTTAAATCCAGCAATTGGAACATTTTATCTTTCACATCCAAACATGCAATTTTCTAAAGATGGAAATATTTATTCTATCAACGAAGGGAATTATGTTCATTTTCCTCAAGGTGTAAAAAATTATTTAAAATATTGTCAAGCTGAAGAAGGTGATAGACCTTATTCTTCAAGATATATTGGAAGTTTGGTTTCTGATTTTCATAGAAATATGATAAAAGGTGGAATTTATATATATCCAACAAGTTCAAAAGCACCAAATGGTAAATTGCGTTTGCTTTACGAATGCAACCCAATGGCTTTCTTGGCAGAACAAGCTGGTGGAAAAGCGTCTGATGGGTACAATAGAATTATGGAAATTGATCCAACAGAACTACATCAAAGAGTTTCTTTTTTCTGTGGAAGTTATAACATGGTTGAAAAGGCAGAAGAATTCATGAAGAATTCTTAATTTTTCTACAAATAACCTGTAAAAACAATATTTAACATCTTAAAGACCGTATATTACAACCATTTTAAGTCAAAGATATTTAATATGTTAATTTTTTTTTACATTTGCAAATCCGAAACAAACGAAAACGTATAGTAAATGTCTAAAAATCAAAACAAAGAAGTTGATGTAAATTCTGCAAACACTAATGAATCAGCTCAACGATTGGAAGCAATTAAGAATCTGATTTTTGGTGAAAATATTCAACAAATTGATGCAGAATTTAATTCGATTAAAAGTCACATTGAAAAAAGGAAAGAAGAAATCGAAGCTTTAATCGAAGATACTCACAAAGAACTTTCTACTACAATTGATAATTTGTCAACAGATTTAAATATTCGTATTACAGAATTAGAAGATAAGGTTAACGAAAAAACAGACGAATTAAATCACAAAAAAGTAGATAGAAATTTATTAGGTTCATTATTAGTTTCTATGGGAGAAAAGATAATGAAAGATTAATTCTTTCTAAAAAATGACCGATTCAGAAAAATTAGTAAAACTTAAACAGCTGCTTCTTAATGAGGACAGGGATTTTGCGTTACAAATTCTTCAAAAATTAGAATCAGTTGAAAAAACATTAAACGAAGAAGAATTACTTTCTGAAAAAATTAATCCCATAATTGATAAAAAAATTGAAACTTTTGCAGATGAAATTCCTTCTAAATTAGGACCAACAATTACAGAAGCATTAAAAATTCAAATTAGAGATTCTCAAGATCAAGTTGTAGAAGCATTATTTCCTATTATTGGAAAAATGATTAAAAAATACATTCAGCAAGAAATGAAAAACTTGTCTGAAAGCATAAATAGCCAAGTTCAAAGTACTTTTTCAATAAAAAAATGGAAGCGTAAATTTAAATCTTTTTTTACAGGAGTTTCAGAAGAAAGTATTATTCTTTCTGAAATGGCCAAACCAAAAATTGATCAAGTTTTTATTATAGAAAAAGGATCAGGTTTATTAATTGCAAATGTTTCAAAAAGTCAAGAAAATATTGATAAAGACATGATTGCTGGAATGCTAACTGCCATTAAAAGTTTTGTTGAAGATGCATTTACAAAAGAAGAGCAAAGCTTAGAATTAATTCAATATGAATTTTATAATATTTATATTCAAAACATGTCTTCTTATTACGTTGCTGCTGTAATTTCAGGATCATTTAATTCTGAATTTAAAGATGATTTAGAAGATAAAATTTTAGATTTTGCTTCAAAACACAAAAAAGAAAAGTTAGTAGAAGACTCAAAAGTCACAAACAAATTAATAGAATCGTTATTTAATGATTAGTTCAAAAAAAGTAGTATTAGTAGGTCATTTTGGTGTAGGTAAAACTTCCATCATTAGACGTTTTGTGGATGATGTTTTTACCGATGATTATAAGGTTACCATTGGTGTTCATATTTTTAAAAAGGAAATAGAAGTTAATGGACAAAAACTAACGTTTGTAATTTGGGATTTAGAAGGAAAAGATGATGTAGAAAAGGTAAGAAAGTCGCATTTAATAGGAACTTCAGGCTTTATGTATGTAATTGACCCTACAAGAAATACAACATATGTTAATATTAAAAGTGAGGTTGATTATTTAAAGTCAAATTATCCATCAGCACAATTATTAACCATTGCAAACAAAGTAGATTTAATAGATAAAAAAGAATTTCAAAAAGAAATAAACTATCCAATAGATTTTTTTACAAGTGCAAAGACAAGTGAAAATGTTGAAGAAATTTTCAATAAATTAGGATTAAATTTTTTAAATAACATATGATTCAAAAAACAATAGATACTTATTTGAATGTAATTGTTCAAAAAATGGAGTTTGACTTTAATGGAAAAATTATAGCTTCAGACGACAATTTATTTCCTGTAAATAAAGCCAAAACGATTTACGATATTCATCCTTTTTTTGAAGTTTTTGATACTATTATTCAAACAAAAGACACGGAAGAAATTTTCAAAATAATATTATTGCAAATAGGTGATATAAATATTATTGCCGATATTATAGTGTATTCTGGTTCGAATAAGCAAAATCCTTTTTTGTTAATTTTTGATAGATCCGATTACTACAAAGAAATTCAAGAAGTAACACAAGATAAAAACGAACTGTTTATTTCTAATTTTCATGAAAATAAAAAAAATATAAAATTAAACGAAGAAAAAAGTTTTAAAAACAAATTTTTAGCTTCCATTAGCCATGACTTAAGAACACCTATTTCTGGAGTTTTAGGTTTGTTAGAATTGTTTAAAAAAGAAAATCTTACTTACGAGCAGAAAGAATTATTATCAACAATTAGTTCTTCCATGTCTCATATGGATAGATTAGTAGGTGATGTTTTTGACTTATCTAAAATAGAGTATGGTGAATTTAATATAGCAAGTGGTTCGTTTGATTTAGATGAATTAATAAAAAACATTGAACGTGTTTATTTAGAAAAATTTATTTTAAAGAATATTGAATTTCAGGTTGTGATTTCTAATAAAGTTCCAAGTAATTTAATTGGTGATTATAATCGAGTTGTACAAATCATAACAAATCTTATAGATAACGCTTATAAATATACCGACGAAGGTAAAGTAGTTTTTGAAATTTCTTTAGATTACAGAAGAGCTAAAAATGTTAGATTAAAATTTAGTATAAAAGACACTGGTATTGGGTTTGAAAAAACAAGCAATAATCAATTCGAAAGCTTCAAGAAATTACACAATCAAGATATTGAAGGTTCTGGTTTAGGATTGTCAATCGTCACTAAATTAATAGAATTAATGAATGGTTCGTTTTCTTTTGATTCAAAATTAAATGAAGGTTCAGCATTTGAAATAACCTTGCCTTTTGAAGCTGAAATTGAGTCTCAAAAATCAAGAAAAGCAATCAAAAAATTTACTAAAATTGATATCAAGAATAAGTTTAACGTACTTATTGTTGATGACAATGAAATTAATCAATTGGTTTTGATGAAATTATTAGTAAATCATGGTGGTTTTTACATGGACATTGCTAATAACGGTGAGCATGCTATAGAAATGGCTAAAAACGAAGAATATGATTTAATTTTTATGGATCTTCATATGCCAAAAATGAATGGTTTTGAAGCTATTGAATATATAATGACCAACGATAACTTTAACAACACAAAGATTGTTGCTTTAAGTGCTTATGATATTAAAAAAGACAAAGAATTAGGCAAAACATTAAAAGTAGATGATTACATTGTTAAACCTTTTTCTGCAGAAGACATCTTTACTTCAATTTACAAAGTATTAAAAATAAAAAAGGAGCAATAAATAATTGCTCCTTTTTTTTATGCTTTATAATTCTTATTTATTCATGTGTTGTATTTCATAAATAAAAGTATCTAAATCTACATTTAACACTAATAATGACAAAGCTTTGTCAACAATATAGGATACATTACTTGGTGTAAAACCTAATGCCAAAGCAAAACGAGTTAAAATTGCTTTTTGTTTTGGACCCAATACATGATCAGCATAAACCATTCTTGACAAGTCGTATAAACGCTCTAGTCTTTGAACATGTAAATGAGGAGGATTAACAGGATATTTAGATGGACTTTCTAAAATCTCATCGTATTCTGCTTGAGAAATTTCTAAACGAATAGCTAATTTATCTAAAAACGCTCTTTCTTCTGTTGTTAATTCACCATCTGATAAAGCTACTCTAACAATTGACGAAAAATGGCCTTTATTTCTGTTTTTGAATTCGTTATCAAATAAATCTGAAAATGACATAGTTTTAATTTTAATTCTGCAAATATACTTTTATTTAGAATTTAAATAAAATTATTTATAAGCTTTTCTTAATCTTTCTAAAAATTTGAAAATAAGTTGTAGTTTTGATATTATTAAACAAATTACAAATGTCAGAATTTTGGTTGTATTTTAAAGTTGGAATCAATCACGTTTTAGATATTAATGCATATGATCACGTTTTGTTTTTAATTGCATTAATGATTCCCTATACTTTTAAAGATTGGAAAAGAGTATTGCTTTTGGTCTCTCTATTTACAATTGGTCACACATTGTCATTGATCTTGTCGGTATATAGCGTGATTTATGTAAATCCAAATGCGATAGAATTTTTAATTCCAATAACAATTATTACTACTGCAATCTATACACTTTTTACAGCAGGAAAAAACACGAAAGGCAACGGAAACTTATCTTTTATGGGTGTAACCACATTGTTTTTTGGAGTAATTCATGGCTTAGGTTTTTCAAATTATTTTAAATCAATTTTGCCAGGTAATGCTTCTGATAAATTAATTCCGTCATTAGAATTTGCAATAGGAATTGAGGCCGCACAACTAATTGCCGTTTTTGCCGTTTTAATCCTAGCTTATATTGTTCAAACTTTCTTTAGATTTTCTAAAAAAGATTGGGCTTTAGTTATGTCAGCTTTTGTAATTGGAGTAGTTTTGCCCATGATAATCGAAAGTGAAATTTGGAATAAATAATATGTCACAAAAAAAAGAGAAATACGATAAAGCTTATTTAAGAATAGCAAAAGAATGGGGTCAATTATCTTATTGCAATCGAAAAAAAGTTGGTGCGATAATTGTTAGAGATAAAATGATTATTTCTGATGGATATAACGGAACACCTTCTGGATTTGAAAATTGTTGCGAAGATGAAGAGAATAATACAAAATGGTATGTGCTTCATGCAGAAGCTAATGCAATTTCAAAAGTAGCGCGTTCAACCCAATCTTGTGAAGGTGCAACTTTATACATAACACTTTCTCCATGTAAAGATTGTAGTAAGCTAATTCATCAATCCGGAATTAAGAGAGTTGTTTATCATCAAGAATACAAAGATTGTTCAGGCTTAGATTTCTTAAGAAAAGCAGGAGTAGAAGTTGATTTAATTGAAGATTTAACGCAATAAAAAAATGAAAGTTAATAAAATATATCTTCCTATAATAATAAGTTTTGCAATTGCTATTGGCGTTTTGTTGGGAAGTTTTATTACTAATTTTTTACCTAATGCTACTTTTTCACGGAATACAAAATCTGAAAAATTAAATAAACTAATAAATCTTATTGATAATGAATATGTAGATGATATTAATACAGATTCTATTGTAGATTTAACCGTAAACGGAATTTTAGAAAATCTTGACCCTCATTCAGTATACATTGCAAAAAACGAAGTAGAAGAAGTAAACCAGAGTATGAAAGGTGATTTTGTAGGAATTGGAATTAATTTCTATTTACACAAAGACACCGTTGTTGTTATAAAACCAATAAAAAATGGCCCTTCTGACAAAGCGGGCATAAAATCGGGCGATAGAATATTATTTGCCGATAAATTTCAATTGTTTAATAAGAAAGTTTCTAACGAAACCTTATTTGCTAAATTAAAAGGAGAAGAAGGTTCTAGCGTTGAATTAACAATATTTCGTAAATCTTCCAATAAGAAATTTAAAGTAAATGTAACTAGAGATATTGTGCCCATAAAAAGTGTAGATATTGCTACATTAATTGATGACAAAACAGGTTATATTAAAGTAAATAGATTTGCTGAAACTACTTTTGATGAATTTCATAAGGCTATTTTAAAATTAAAAAATATTGGTGCAACAGAGTTAATTATTGATTTACGAGATAATGGCGGTGGTTATTTAGAAATAGCTACGGAAATGGTTGATGAATTTCTAAAAGACAAAGAATTAATCGTAAAAACCATCAATAAAAAAGGAACAGAAGAAAAAACATTTGCTACTAAAAAAGGAGATTTTGAAACAGGTAAAGTGACTATTTTAATCAATGAAAACAGTGCTTCTGCTAGTGAAGTTTTAGCTGGAGCAATTCAAGATAACGACAGAGGAACTATTGTGGGAAGACGTTCTTTTGGAAAAGGATTAGTACAAAGAGAAATGCCTTTGGGTGATGGTTCAATGATTCGATTAACAGTGGCAAGATATTACACACCTTCTGGTCGTTCCATTCAAAAACCTTATGAAGATAAAGCGGATGGTTATTTTAATGAATTCGAGAAACGTTTTGTTAGTGGTGAGCTATATGAAGCCGACAGCATTAAAGTAGCTGACAGCTTAAAATTCAAAACTAAAAAAGGAAGAATAGTTTATGGTGGTGGTGGAATTACACCTGATGTTTTTGTGCCTTATGAAGCCAAACACGGTGAAGAAGCAACACTTATGATAATGAAGTCAGGAGTAGTGGATTACTTTGTCTTTGAACAACTAGATAATAACCGAATTTTTTTCAATAAACTTTCAAAAGAAGAGTTGAAGAAAGAAATTGTTGGTAAGGATAAATACCTAAATAGTTTTAAAGAATATGTAGCACAAAGCGGCTATTTATTAAACTTTTCTACTCAAAAAGAAAAAGTAAAAATCTATTTATATGCAGAATTTGTTCGTCAACTTTTTGATGATGATTCTTACTATCAAGTCATCCTTTCGCAAGACGTAATGATTGACAAAGTGATGAAGAAAAAATAATTATTTACCCAAAGCATCATGAACCATAGAATGATTTCCATCATTCCATAAAGTCAAGATATCGGTAGCAACTGCAGCTCCACTTCCAGCAGCAATTGATAGTTGACTTCTATGACCAGCTAAAACGCCAGCTACATAAAGATTTTCTTTAACTAAGTGATCCGTATTTTTAAGTTGAATTCTGTTTTTAATTGCAGGTAATTTTTGATGAGGTTGAATATAATCTTCTAAACCAACTATAGTAAAAGGATTTCCTGCTCCAATTGTCACTATGACTATTTTGGTTTGGTATTCTCTTTTGTTTGTAGTGATTTTAAAAAAATCACCTTTGTCTTCCAAAGAAGTTACTTTTTCACCATCAATTTGTTCAACATGCGGATAAAGTTTTTGCAAATATTCAACACTTTCTTCTAATAATTCAGAGCCTAATTTCCCTGGAGGAATTCCGTAAGCATTATTAAAAACAGCATTTTGCAAAGAAGAAGCTTTTTGATGTATAATGATTCCAATTTTCTTATCGGCAGCAAAAGGTTTGTTCTTTGCGGAACCTAAAACCAAAGCACAGGAAACACCAGAAACACCACCACCAATAATTAATACATCAAACATAATCTAGATTGTTTACTGTTATTTATCCTTAGTTTTTTCTTCAACCATTTTTGATAATCTAAAAATTACCATTAAAAAAATAGCACAAAAACCACAAACAACACCAATTAAGGCAACAGAACTATTTCCCTCAAATGGACTATCAAAATTAACTTTTGAAAAATTAAAAATGATTAAGGCCAATGCCAATACAATTACAACGTAGCTAAATATTTTCATTATATTTTATTTTTAAATAAACAATCCTTTAATGTTGGCTGCAAATAATTTTACAGCTATGGCTAACAAAATTACGCCAAATATTTTTCTTATAATTCCTATTCCGTTTACACCTAATAAACGTTCAATTTTCCCAGAAGACTTTAAAACACCATAAACTACTATAACATTAATAAGAATGGCAATGATAATGTTTATTTTATCATAAGCAGCACGTAATGATAATATTGTCGTCATTGTTCCTGCACCTGCAATTAACGGAAAAGCAATAGGCACAATTGAAGCAGTTGACGGGTTGTCTTCCTTATATAAATTTATACCAAGAATCATTTCTAAAGCCAAAAAAAACAATACAAACGAACCTGCAACAGCAAAAGAATTAGCATCAATTCCAATAAGTTTTAGAATTTCTTCTCCAACAAACAGAAAGGCAATCATAATAATAGCTGCAACAATAGTAGCTTTTTCAGATTGAATATGACCAATTTTGCTTCGCAAACCGACAATGATAGGAATGCTTCCTATAATATCAATTACAGCAAAAAGAATCATGCTTATAGTAAATATTTCTTTCCAATTAATCATTTGTGTCAAATTTGGTGCAAATATAATAATAATGCATCAAGCTAAGTTTGAATTTAACGATAGATTATCACTCAAAAGAATAAAATAGCTTGAAAGATGTAAATCTTTCCATAAACAACAATCAATTTCTTATCTTTGCCAGCTAAATAAACTACAATGTTTCAATTAAACAAAACCATCGTTTCTGAAGATATTCTTGAAAAAGAGTTTGTGTGTAACCTTTCTGCTTGTAAAGGAGCATGTTGTGTAGATGGTGATGCTGGTGCGCCTTTAGATCAATCTGAAGTTGAAAAATTGAAAGAAATTTATCCAAAAATAAAACCTTTTTTAAGAAAAGAAGGAATCAAAGCTATAGAAGAACAAGGGACTTCTGTTGTTGGTCTTGATGGTGAGCCAGAAACTACATTGATTGGAGGAAAAGATTGTGCTTATGTAATTTTTGATAAAAAAACGGCTCTTTGTGGTATAGAACAGGCCTATAATCAGGGAATTATAGATTGGAAAAAACCTGTTTCTTGTCATTTATATCCAGTTCGTGTAAAAGAATATGCAGATTTTTCTGCTGTAAATTATCACAAATGGCATATTTGTGATGATGCCTGTTCTTTAGGAAAAGAATTAGATGTACCCGTTTATAAATTTTTGAAAGAAGCACTTATTCGAAAATTTGGACAAGAATGGTATGATGATTTAGAAAAAGTGGCTGCCGAAATGAAGAAATAATTTAGTCTAATTTTTTCCGAATTGTTGTTGTAGTTGTAGTTGTATTTCCAATTGTAAATGTACTTGTTTTAGGTTCGTTTAATTTTTCATCTAAACTTTTAAATGTATAAGTTTTTCCGTCAAAAACAGGTAAATCTATAATTGTTGTTTCAGGTTCAACTTTTACATCTACAGCTAAAATATTCATGTGTTTAGTGTCAATTTCAAGGATTAAACCTGGTAAACCATCATAATAATCAGGACCAGTTTTTGCATCTAAATCTTCTGTAAACCAAGCAGTCAATTCGAACGAATTCTTATTTGAAATTGCTTTTAAACATTTATAATCGGAAATTATTTTTGTTTCATTTGTGATTTTCCATTCTCTATCAATTAAACTATCTTTTATACTATATGCATCTTCGCGTAAATTAAAATTTCCATAAAAAATATTGCTATTAATGTCTTTTACAAAGTTCTTGTACAAATTTATGTCTTGTCCTTTTATAAATTCTTTTTCATCGTCATTATAAACTGTATTGTCAATTACGTTTTTATTTGTTTTGTAACTAGCAATATTATTAGAAAGCACTAAAGTATAATAATAGTTTTTTAAAATTGGCTTTCTATAATGTTCACGCATTTCAAGTAATCTTTCCTCACTTATTTTCTTTTCAGATTTGTATTCTACTTTAATTGTTTGAGAAAAGATAGGAATGGAAATCAATCCAATAATTAAACAGTCAAATAATTTCATAAGTTTTTGTTTTTAAATTTCAAATCTAAAGTATAAAATGCAAACTTGAATTTTATGGTTTTGTGATTATTTTAAGTTTAATTTTTTCCCGAAGCTCTTTTGACATAATTTTTACAACATATATTTCTTTGTCCAAAATGCTCTCGTCTAAGGTGTTTGCTGATGGTTCTAGGGTTTTTTAGTTAAATTTTACTTTTATAAAGCACTGAAAAACAAGACTTTAATAAAATTTTTTTAGCAAGACTTTTTTTACTCTTTGTTAAAAACTTCCCTTGATTGTGGATAAGTTTGGCTTTCATTTCAGACAATAAATTGCCAACTTTGTAAACATCAAGAAGTGCTCAAATTTACAACCCAAAATATATTATCATGACAACAGTTGAACCAATTTTACAGGAAAATAAAGATCGATTTGTGATTTTCCCAATCAAACACCAAGACATTTGGGAATGGTATAAGAAGCAAGAAGCTTGTATTTGGACAGCAGAAGAGATTGATTTGCATACCGATTTAAACGATTGGAATAATAAATTAAACGATGATGAACGTTATTTTATCAAACATGTTTTAGCATTTTTTGCTGCTTCAGACGGAATTGTAAACGAAAATTTAGCTGAAAACTTTGTAAATGAAGTGCAATATCCTGAAGCAAAATTCTTTTATGGCTTCCAAATTATGATGGAAAACATTCACAGTGAAACTTATTCGCTTTTAATTGATACTTATGTGAAAGATGAGGCTGAAAAAAACAAATTGTTTCACGCAATTGAAACATTTCCAGCTATTAAAGAAAAAGCAGATTGGGCTTTAAAATGGATAGATTCAGATTCATTTGCCGAAAGATTAATTGCTTTTGCTGCAGTTGAAGGAATATTCTTTTCAGGATCTTTTTGTTCAATTTACTGGTTGAAAAAACGTGGTTTAATGCCAGGATTAACCTTTTCAAATGAATTAATTTCTCGTGATGAGGGAATGCACTGCGATTTTGCCGTTCATTTACACAATCATCACTTAATAAATAAAGTACCAAAAGAACGTATCAAAGAAATTATTGTAGATGCTTTAAATATCGAACGTCAATTTATTACAGAGTCATTACCTGCGAGTTTAATCGGTATGAATGCAACATTAATGACACAATATTTAGAATTCGTTACGGATAGATTATTGGTGGAATTAGGTTGTGAAAGAGTTTTTAACTCATCAAATCCATTTGATTTTATGGATATGATTTCGCTTCAAGGAAAAACAAACTTTTTCGAAAAACGTGTAGCAGAATACCAAAAAGCTGGTGTAATGAACACAGATAGTGAAGCACAAAAAATTAGTTTCGACGCTGATTTTTAAACTTAGTAGCTCAGCTACTAAGCAACAAAAAAAACAAATAACCCGATTATAGGGAAGGGATTTTCTATTTTCAAAAAACAAAAAAGAGTATGTACGTAGTAAAAAGAGATGGGCACAAAGAACCAGTAAGTTTTGACAAAATCACAGATCGTGTAAAAAAGCTTTGCTATGGTTTAAATGATTTAGTAGACGCTGTAAAAGTTGCAATGCGAGTAATTGAAGGTCTTTATGATGGTGTTAGTACATCAGAATTAGATAATCTTGCCGCAGAAACAGCTGCATCAATGACAATTTCTCATCCAGATTACGCACAACTAGCTGCACGTATTGCAGTTTCAAATTTACATAAAAACACAACGAAGTCTTTTTCAGAAACGGCAACAGAAATGTTTGAATATGTTAACCCAAGAACAGGAAAAGAAGCACCTCTTTTATCAGAAGAAGTATATAAGGTTATTCAAGAAAATGCTGCGGTATTAGATTCTTATATCATCTACAACAGAGATTTTAATTATGATTATTTCGGTTTCAAAACATTAGAACGTTCTTATTTATTAAAAATAAACGGAAAAATTGTTGAAAGACCACAACATATGTTAATGCGTGTTTCAATCGGAATTCACCTAAACGATATTGAATCTGCTTTAGAAACTTATGACTTAATGTCTAAAAAGTTCTTCACGCATGCAACACCAACTTTATTCAACGCAGGAACACCAAAACCTCAAATGTCATCATGTTTCCTTTTAACCATGAAAGATGATAGTATTGATGGAATTTACGATACATTAAAACAAACAGCAAGAATATCACAATCTGCAGGTGGAATCGGACTTTCAATTCATAATGTACGTGCAACAGGTTCGTATATTAGAGGAACAAATGGAACATCAAACGGAATTGTTCCAATGTTACGTGTATTTAATGATACAGCTCGTTACGTAGATCAAGGTGGTGGAAAAAGAAAAGGAAGTTTTGCTATTTATTTAGAAACATGGCATGCAGATATTTTTGAATTTTTAGATTTGAAAAAGAATACAGGAAAAGAAGAAATGCGTGCAAGAGATTTATTCTTCGCTATGTGGACTTCAGATTTATTTATGAAACGTGTTGAAGAAAACGCTGCTTGGACTTTAATGTGTCCTAATGAATGTCCAGGTTTATGTGATGTTTATGGGGATGAATTTGAAACATTATATACTTCGTATGAAGCAGCCGGAAAAGGGAGAAAAACCATACAAGCTCGAGAACTTTGGGAAAAAATTCTTGAATCACAAATTGAAACAGGAACACCATATATGCTGTATAAAGATGCAGCAAACCGCAAATCAAATCAAAAGAATTTAGGAACTATTCGTTCTTCAAATCTTTGTACTGAAATTATGGAATACACTGCTCCAGACGAAATTGCAGTTTGTAATTTAGCTTCTATTTCTTTACCAATGTTTGTGGAAAACGGAAAATTTGATCACGATTTACTTTATACTGTAACTAAAAGAGTGACAAGAAACTTAAATAAAGTAATTGATAGAAACTATTATCCAGTTGCAGAAGCAGAAAATTCAAATATGCGTCACCGTCCAGTTGGATTAGGAGTACAAGGTTTAGCAGATGCTTTCATCTTACTTCGTATGCCTTTTACTAGTGATGAAGCCAAAAAATTAAACCAAGAAATCTTTGAAACATTATACTTTGCAGCTGTAACAGCTTCAATGGAAATGGCTATTGAAGAAGGACCTTATTCAACATTTGAAGGTTCTCCAATTTCAAAAGGTGAATTCCAACACAATCTTTGGAACATCAATGACGAAGAATTATCAGGAAGATGGGATTGGGCAAGCTTAAGAAAAGAAGTAATGAAAAATGGAGTTAGAAATTCTCTTTTAGTGGCTCCAATGCCAACAGCTTCAACTTCTCAAATCTTAGGTAATAACGAAGCTTTTGAACCGTATACTTCAAATATTTATACTAGAAGAGTACTTTCAGGTGAATTTATAGTTGTAAACAAGCATTTATTACACGATTTAGTTGATTTAGGACTTTGGAATGAGACTTTAAAACAAGAGTTAATGAGAAATAATGGATCTGTTCAAGATTTAGATATTCCTCAAGATTTAAAAGAACTTTATAAAACAGTTTGGGAACTTTCTATGAAAGATATCATTGACATGTCTCGTCATAGAGGTTATTTCATTGACCAATCACAATCGTTAAACTTATTTATGCAAGATGCCAACTATTCTAAGTTGACTTCAATGCACTTTTATGCATGGAAAAGCGGTTTAAAAACAGGAATGTATTATTTAAGAACTAAATCAGCAGTTGATGCTATTAAGTTTACCTTAAATAACGATAAAAAAGCAGAACCAGTTCAAGAAAAAGCTGTCGAAAAACCAATGGTTAAACCAGAATTAGAAACTATTTCGGTAGTAAACGAACCCGTTGAAATGACCGCAGAAGAATATAAAGCAATGATTGAATTAGCCAGAAATGCTGATATAGATGATTGTGAAATGTGTGGTTCTTAATGAACAATATCAGAATAGAGTTTATAAAAAAAACAGCCTTCATTAATTTGTAGGCTGTTTTGCTTTTTTAAAGTATATTTGATGAAAGTAATTATTAATAAGTAATAAAAATCAATTTATAAATCACTAAAATTATCCATATATGAAATCTAAAAAAATTATATTTTTATTCATTTGTATGTATTCGTTTGTTTCGTTTTCACAAACTAAACAGCTTTGGGCAAAGTCTTTTCTTAATGAAAAAGCTCCAGAATTGGTTGTTGAGGAGTGGATTTCTTCTGAACCAGATAGCAAAGGCAAATTTATTTTGATAGATTTCTGGGCAACTTGGTGTGGGCCTTGTATAAGAGCAATACCTGAATTAAATTCTTTTCATAAAAAATTTAAAGAAGACTTAGTTGTTATTGGTATAAGTGATGAATCAAGAGAAAAAATTGAGAACTTTAAAAAGGTAAAAATAGAATATTATAATGCTATTGACACAAATGAAACCTTAAAAAATATTTATCAAGCAAAAGGAATACCACATTGTGTTCTAATTGATCCCGACGGAATTGTAAGATGGGAAGGTTTTCCAACTTTAGAAGGACATGAATTAACAGAAGAGGTAATTAGCGAAATAATTAAGAAATATAAATACTTGTTATTGTTTTAAAATATCAATAAAAACAGCCTTCATTAATTTGTAGGCTGTTTTGCTTTTTTGAAGTATATTTGAAAAAATAAAAATTAAGCAATCATGGCAAAAGAAAAAAAAGGAGTTCATACAGGAATTATTGAGCAAGACGCAGATGGAAATTTCTTCTGTGGTCCATATTTACTGGATTACAAATACACTGTTGCCTCTTTCAAAATAGGTGATGAGGTGAATCTAAAAACAGTTATCGAAAACCCAAGTGATATTAGTTATGACAAGTATCCAAAAAAGTCAAGAGTATTCTTCCTAGCGAACGATAAAGAATAAGCATATGCATACAAAGCCTCAAGATAATATACGAATTACCAAGGATATGCTTGCCTCAAAAAGTAAAAGATTGGCAAATTTTGTCATAGATTATATCATTAGAATAATACTAATGTTTCTTTTAGGACTTGTAGCTGCATTGTATGCTTATTTTCTAGGTGATCAAGATATTATTATTGCTTTGGAGAACATGAGTACTGTGACGGAGTATTTAGTAGGTTTCTTATTTCTGTTAATTTATTATGTGATTTTTGAAAGCATAAACGGAAGAACAATTGGTAAATATATTACCAATACAAAAGTTTTTATGTTAGATGGTTCAAAACCTGAGTCAGAAAAGATTTTGATGAGAACTTTAAGCAGAATTGTTCCTTTTGAATTTTTGTCGTTTTTAGGAAACGATGATAAAGGTTGGCATGATACATGGACAGATACTGTAGTAGTCGATTTAAAGAAATATGAAGAAATAAAAAATAGCCGAAATTCAATTTCAGAAATAGG
The DNA here is from genome assembly GCF_963975005.1 of uncultured Flavobacterium sp. GTDB lineage: Bacteria > Bacteroidota > Bacteroidia > Flavobacteriales > Flavobacteriaceae > Flavobacterium. The sequence goes on along the minus strand of NZ_CAXBFR010000013.1, from coordinate 11,563 downwards.
CATTGAAATTTAAATTTTCAAAGAATTAATTTTATGAATCACCTCCTGCTTAGAACAACTTCAGAAAATGAAGATTTTAACCACTTAACTAAATTATTTGATGAATATTTGGTTGATATAGATGGTGATGAAAAGGATTTTTTTGCAAAATTCAATCAAATTTACATAAACAATGTAGTTGTTTATTACGTAAATCAAACACCATTAGGTTGTGGCGCTTTTAAAGAATTTGATACTGAAACTGTAGAATTAAAAAGAATGTTTGTTTTGCCTGAAGCAAGAGGAAAAGGAATCGCTTCAAAAATTCTTACCGAATTAGAAAACTGGGCCAAGGAATCTAACTATAAGGCTTGTGTTCTTGAAACTTCGCAGAAATTAGAAAACGCAATAACCTTATACAGAAAATTTGAATACCAAGATATGCCTAATTATGGACAATACGTTGGTGTAAAAACCAGTATGTGTATGAAGAAATTTTTTTAAATTATTAAAACGTATATCCAATGATGAAATGGGAACAACTATTGTCGCTTAAAAGACAAGGTGATACAGGAAAAAGACTTCGAAAAGAAGAAGACGATACCCGTTTAGGTTTTGAAGTTGATTATGATAGAATAATATTTTCTTCAGCTTTTAGAAGTTTACAAGATAAAACTCAAGTCATTCCATTGTCTAAAACAGATTTTGTTCACAACAGACTTACGCACAGTTTAGAAGTTTCTGTAGTTGGACGTTCTTTAGGAAGGTTAGTTGGCAAGAAAATCATTGAAAAGTATCCTTATTTGTCAGAAATACACGGTTATCAAATGAATGATTTTGGAGCAATTGTTGCTGCGGCTTCCTTAGCACATGATATTGGAAATCCACCTTTCGGTCATTCAGGTGAAAAAGCAATTGGAGAATATTTTAAAACAGGAAACGGACAACAATTTAAAAATAAACTTTCAGAAAAAGAATGGCAAGATTTAATTGATTTTGAAGGGAATGCTAATGGTTTCTCAGTGCTAACCACTTCAAGAGAAGGAGTAGAAGGTTCGGTACGAATTTCTTATGCTACTTTGGGTGCATTTATGAAATATCCCAAAGAAAGTTTACCAAAAAAGCCAACTTCAAAAATTTGTGATAAAAAATATGGTTTTTTCCAGCAGGATAAATCCTTTTTTAATGATGTTGCGAAAGATTTAGGCTTAATTAAAAATAAATCAGGAAATGATATTGGTTTTGAACGTCATCCATTAGCCTATTTAGTAGAAGCAGCTGATGATATTTGTTACACAATAATAGATTTTGAAGACGGAATTAATCTAGGTTTAATTCAAGAAGAATTTGCCTTAGAATATTTAATAAAATTAGTCAAAAACGGAATTGATTCAAAAAAATACAATTCGCTAACTACTAAAGAAGACAGAATTAGTTATTTAAGAGCATTAGCCATTGGAAGTTTGATTCAAGACGCTGTAAAGATTTTTGTAGAAAATGAAGAAGCAATTTTAAAAGGAGAATTTCCTTTTGCTTTGATGGATAAAAGTCAATATGCAGCACAAATGGATGATATAATCCAAATTAGTGTTAAAAACGTATATCAAAGTAGAGAAGTAATTGATAAAGAGTTAATGGGTTACAAAGTAATTAATACACTTTTAGATAAATTCTGTATTGCTTACAACAATAAAACAGAAGGAAAAGCTTCTAATTATGATAATTTAATTCTAAAAGTCTTGCCAGAAAGGTATCAATTTCAAAAAGAAAACCAATACGATAGATTATTGCATATTTGCCATTTTGTATCTATGCTAACTGACGGAAAAGCTTTACAACTGTACAATACAATAGAATCAAACAAAGGTTAAAAGTCAATTATATCACAAAAAATAATTTTTAGTTATACTCTAAAAGTATATATTTGTGATTATTAAACTATTAAGAAACTATGAAAAAAACATTACTATTCTTGTTTTTATTTACAATTAGTATAGGATTTTCGCAAGAACCAACTGCGAAAATTCAAAATTATTTAAATAATAATAAGGCAAAATTCGGATTATCAACACAAGACATATCTGACTGGGTTGTTGAAAGCAAAGCCAATTCACAATCAACTAAAATTGATAATTATTATATCAAACAACAACATCAAGGTATTGAAGTTTATCAATCAAATTCAAATGTTTGGATAAAAAATGGAGAGGTTATTAACATGCATAATGCATTTGTACCTAATCTTGCTCAAAAAATAAACGCGATTTCGCCATCTGTTTCTTTATTAGATGCTCTATCAAATGCAAGACAGTTGTTAAATGACAGTTCGGTAAATTCACAAATTATTGAAACAGTTTCTACTAGAAAATTTAAATTATCTAATGGAAATCAAACAGACAGTCCAGTTTTAGCAGCATTGGTATATCATGTTTTAGAAAATAAAAATGTTCGTTTAGCTTGGGATTTAAATTTTTATTCTCAAGATACAAAGCATTTATGGAGTGTTAGAATTGATGCAATAACAAATCAGCTAATAGAAAAGCATGATTGGGTTATATCTTGTTCTTTTGGCGACACTAACCATAAAAATCATAATCATACTAATGAATTCTTTTTTAATAAAGTTGGATTTAATGAGTTCAGTAACACAATGCTTAACCCTCAATCTGGATCTTACAGAGTTATTCCTTATAACTATGAAAGTCCGAGTCATATTGCTAGACAATTAATTTCTAATCCAGAAGACGCTTTAGCTTCTCCTTATGGTTGGCATGATGTAAATGGTGTAACAGGTGCTGAATTTACTATTACAAATGGAAATAATGTTTTCGCTTATGATGATGTTGATACAAACAACACTGGCGGAACAAGTCCAGATGGATCAGCTTCTTTAATGTTTGATTTTCCTTATGTAGGGACAGGTGCAGTGGCTTCAACATATTTGCCTGCAGCAACTACAAATTTATATTACATGAATAACATGATGCATGATGTATGGTATAAATATGGATTTAATGAAGCAAACGGAAACTTTCAAAGAAATAACTATGGAAGAGGAGGTCTTTCAACTTTTTTAGGGGATGCTGTAAATGCAGAAGCTCAAGATGGAGGAGGAGTTACTCCAAATTTAAACAATGCTAATTTTGCTACTCCAATTGATGGATCAAAACCAAGAATGCAGATGTATCTATGGGATGTTCCTCCAACATTATACCCTTTAACAATTAATTCTCCAGCAGACATTGCAGGACCAAGAGAAGGAAGAGATAACGTTTTTAATCCAGGGCATGTAGATTTGCCAGTTGCTCCTGCAATGATTCAAGCAGATTTGGTTCTATTTGATGACGGAACACCAGATGTTGGTCAAACAGATAATGCTGACGGTTGCAGTGCAGCAGTTAATGCCGCAGCAGTTAATGGAAAAATTGCAGTAATAAGAAGATCAACAGCAGCAACGCTAGGGGGAACTCCATGTACATTTGTAGAAAAAGTATTAAATGCTCAAGCAGCTGGTGCAATTGCAGTAGTGATTGTGAATAATGTAGATCCTTCAGCAACAGTTCCTGCGGGAATTAATATGTCAGGAGCTGATGCGACAATAACTATTCCTGCAATAAGTGTAACTAAAGCTGTTGGTTATGCTTTAATTGCTAAAATTAAAGTTGAAACAGTAAATGCAAAAATTCAAATTACAACTCCAGTATCATCTTTTGTAAATTCAGACGGAGATTTTGACAATGGTATTATTGCTCATGAATATGGGCATGGAATTTCAAATCGATTAACCGGTGGAGCTTCTAATTCTAGTTGTTTGCAAAATGCAGAGCAAATGGGAGAAGGTTGGTCTGATTGGTTTGCTTTAATGATGCAATTAAAAACTGGAGACATTGGTTCAACACCAAAAGGTATTGGTACTTTTGCTGTAGGCCAAAATCCTCAAGGAGGTGGAATTAGAAATTTTCCATATTCAACAGATATGACAATTAATCCACTTACTTTCAATAACTCAAACGACACAGAATCTCACAACAGAGGAGAATTTATGACAGCTGTTTTATGGGATTTATCTTGGGCTTATATTGATAAATATGGTTTTGATTCAAATATTTATAACGGAACGGGTGGAAATAACAAAGTAATGCAGTTAGTAATTGACGGATTAAAACTTCAACCTTGTAGTCCATCTACAGTTCAATTTAGAGATGCAATTATAGCTGCAGATCAAGCTACTACTGGAGGGCAAGACTTTTGTTTAATTTGGCAAGTTTTTGCTAGAAGAGGTGTTGGTGTTGGAGCTTCATCAGGATCAAATTCTTCTGCAATTGACCAAGTTGAAAACTTTACCGAACCTACCCCAGGACCAAACTGTGTGTTAAAAGCAAGCCTTTTTAATAATGAAGATATGATTAGAGTTTTCCCTAATCCTTCAAATGGGTTGTTAAACATAGCTATTGCTAAATATAACGGTAAATTAAATATCGAATTATATGACATTAATGGTAGAAAAGTATTTAATCAAAACATGAATGATTTTAATACTGAAAAATCAATTAATCTTCAGTCAATACAATCAGGAATTTATTTGTTAAAACTCGAAGGAGATGAATTGTCTTTCACTAAAAAAATTATTATTAACTAAAAAGAAGGTTTATAAAATTTAATAAAAAAAGAGTATCATATTTATGATACTCTTTTTTTATTATAAAAAGTCTAGCCTTTTTAAATAGAATACTTTTGAATGTAAAAGTCTCCCTAATTAAAAAATAAATTATTAATTAGGGAATTACATGGTTAAATGGTTTTGCTGATTTATTTCGTTTTATGAAATACTTAACTTGGTAAATACTACCTTGTAGAATAAAAAAAGCTCTGAAAAACAGAGCTTAACATATAAATTTATCTAAATTCTAGTTAAAGTAATAAACGTAACCAAAATTAAAAGTTACTGAATAATCATTGGTTTTGTTTTCAGTATATGTTTTTCTGTCAGGATTTAAACCATCAACCCAGTCTGAAGTATAATATTGTAATCTAGAGTCAAATATTAATGAGTTATAGTCATCTATTTTGTATCTAACACCAACACTCGATGTCAATGAAGCTACTGGACGGCTTTCATTTCTTGTTCCATTTAAATATTTTATTGGTGTTGTTTGAGGTATGCCTATTGCTCCTAAATCAGATTTGACCTTGGAAGTATAATAACCCATTTGACCACCAAAACTTATATATGGAGAAAAAGTAGTTCCTCTATTGTAATCGTCTGTTTTCCATGGATAAAACTCCATTTGCAACCCTAAGTTTATTGTACTTGTAGAGCCATTCATAGCCCTCAATTGGTTTGCCACAGTACTTGTTTTTGAAGGGTCAACATATTTTCCAAAATGCTCTAATTCTGTTTTCATATAGGAAACATCTAATCTAAGTTTGAAATTTTCTCTTAAACTTGCATAATCTTCAATGAATGAAAAGTAGTAAAAAGCACCAACTGAATATCCCATGTTTTTTGAGAAATTTTCAAAATCACCACGTTCACCATAATCTGATTTAAAAAACACTGGACCAGCCATAATTCCAACTTCTTGATATGTTCTACCAAATTGAGCGTGTGATTTTACACCAATAAAAAGAAGGAAAAAAAACGGAATAATTAATTTTTTCAACATTTGGGTTTTATTACTTTGAACCACAAATATATAAAAACAATATCCACATTGAAAAATATAAGCCAAAAAAGACTAAAAAAGGCTATAAATTTTAAATAATTGACAATCTAAGCAAGTAAAGTATATTCCAAATTGCTAAAAATCAGTTAAATTTTATGTATAATTATTAAAACTTCAATATTAATATTACAATAAAATGTATATTTGCCAACGATTACGAAAACGTTTTTTCTAATACAAAATCACACTATTATGAGTGCAAATATTTTATCATTTATTGATGCGGTTGCTAAAAGAAACCCAAATGAACCTGAATTTATGCAGGCTGTTAAAGAGGTAGCAGAAACAGTTATCCCTTTTATTGAAGAAAATAAAAAATACCAAAACAAAATGCTCTTAGAGCGTATGGTAGAGTCTGAAAGAATTATTATGTTTAGAGTTGTCTGGACTGATGATGCCGGAAAAACTCAAGTAAACAGAGGTTATAGAATTCAAATGAATTCAGCTATTGGACCATATAAAGGAGGAATTCGTTTCCATCCATCAGTAAACCTAAGTATATTAAAATTCTTAGCTTTCGAACAAACTTTTAAAAATAGTTTAACAACTTTACCTATGGGTGGTGGAAAAGGCGGAGCTGATTTTGATCCAAAAGGAAAATCTGAAAATGAAATTATGCGTTTCTGTCAAGCATTTATGACTGAATTGTCTAAACATATTGGTGCGAATACTGATGTTCCAGCTGGAGATATTGGTGTAGGAGGAAGAGAAGTTGGTTTTATGTTTGGTCAATATAAAAGACTAAGAAATGAATTTACAGGTGTATTAACAGGTAAAGGAATTTCTTTTGGAGGATCTTTAATTCGTCCAGAAGCAACAGGTTATGGAGATGTTTATTTTGCTCAAAGCATGTTAGCAACTAAAGGAGATAGTTTTAAGGGTAAAACTGTTGTGGTTTCTGGATCAGGAAACGTAGCGCAATATGCAATGCAAAAAGCAACAGAATTAGGTGCAAAAGTTGTTACTGCTTCTGATTCATCTGGATATATTTATGATGCAGACGGAATTGATGCTGAAAGATTAGCTCATATCATGCAAATTAAAAATGTTGATTTCGATAGAATTTCAGAATACACAAAAAAATATCCTAATGCAAAATTTGTAGAAGGAAAACGTCCTTGGGAAGTTAAATGTGATGTTGCATTACCTTGCGCTACTCAAAACGAATTAAACGATGAAGAAGCAAAAACTTTAGTAGCAAACGGATGTATCTGTGTGGCTGAAGGAGCAAATATGCCTTCAACTCCAGAAGCAATTGAAGTATTCCACAAAGCAAAAATATTATTTGCTCCAGGTAAAGCTTCTAATGCTGGTGGTGTTGCAACTTCAGGTTTAGAAATGTCTCAAAATTCGCTACGTCTAGCTTGGACAAGTGAAGAAGTAGATGAAAAATTAAAAGGTATCATGGCAAATATTCATGAAGCTTGTGTAAAATACGGTACAGATGCTGACGGTTATGTTGACTACGTGAAAGGTGCAAACATTGCAGGTTTCGTTAAAGTTGCTGATGCGATGCTAGCTCAAGGAGTAGTGTAAATTACTTTTTTTAAATAAATTTTTAAAAGCTCTTCAATTTGAAGAGCTTTTTTTATCATAAAACTTAAATATAAACGTTTGTATTATATTTGCATCAAATAATTCAAATGAGAAAAACACTTTTATTACTTTTATTTTCAGTCGTTTCTTTTTCACAAACTAATCAGCTTTGGAAAGGATACTATTCCTACAATCAAATTATTGACATTTCTTACGGAAATACAAAAGTTGTAGCTGCAACTGAAAATGCTTTGTTTTCTAAAGATTTAATTAGCAGTGAATTAAATATAAAAAATTCAATTGATGGTTTTAAGCCAGAAACAATCACTTCTGTTTATTATAGTCAAAATTATAATTTAACCTTGACGGGGAATGACAATGGATTGTTGATAATAACCAAAGATGACGGCACAATTATCAATAAAGTTGATATTATTAATGAAGTTCCTGTGCCTCCAAACATGAAAACCATTAACCATTTTTATGAGTTTAATGATAAAATATATATATCAACAAATTATGGTATTACAGTATTAAAATTAAATAATTTAGAATTTGAAGATTCATATTATATAGGATCTGGTGGTCAAGACATTCCAATTCTTCAAACAACTGTTTTTAATGGGGATATTTATGCAGTAACTAGTTCAGAAGGAATAAAAAAGGCTTTAATAACAAGCCCTAACCTTATAGATTATAATCAGTGGACTACATTTGATACTGGTTTTTGGATTGGAATTACTAATTTTAATAATCAATTAGTTGCCCTAAATACGGATAACAATATATACAAGCACAATGGCACTTCTTTTCAGAATGTTTTTTCTCTTCCTCAATCAGGAATAAAGTTCATATCTACTGAAGATAATTTGATAGTGACATGTAATAATCACGTTTATGTATTAGATATTTTGTTTTCATCAGTTGCTCATATTACACAAATCCCAGATAATATTAACTTGTTTACTTGCGCTATTACTATTGGTAATGATTTGTTTATTGGGACAGAAAAAGAAGGACTTTTTCAAACGCAATTATCAAATCCAATTAGTTTTGAATTGCTTTCTCCAAATGGACCCGTTCAAAATTATATTTTCCGAGTAAAAAAAACATCACAAACGCTTTGGGCAACTTATGGTGATTATGACAGAACGTATAATTCTTATAATCCAACATTGGGAGAGTTTCCGGTTAGTAAATATAACAATCAAACGGGTTGGGATTTTATTCCTTATTCAGATTTACTTGGAGCAACGTCATTAACTGATATTGTTCCAAACCCTAGTAATGAAAATGAAGTTTATATTGGTTCAAATGAGAATGGTTTACTAAAAATAAATAATGATGAGATATTTCTATACAATCAATCAAATACAGGGCCAAATGGTTTAGAATCCCTTGTAGATACAAATAGTCCAAGCTATATTTCAGTTAGAATAAATGGCTCAGCCTTTGATAAAGAAGGAAATTTATGGGTAACAAATGCATGGGTTAATAAAGGATTAAAGGTTTTTAAAAAAAATGGAACATGGCAATCATATGATTTGTCAAATAATTTAGTTGAACCCTTTTTTGAGAGATATTCAAAAATAGTAATAGATAAAAACAGTACCAAATGGATTCCTTCTTTTAGAGCAAATGGATTAATTGCTTTTAACGAAAAGTATAATAACAAGTTTATTGTAATTAAAGATGAAGATGGCAATATTCCTAATAATGACATTCGTTGTCTAGCTATAGACAATAGAAATCAACTTTGGATTGGAACTTATAGAGGACTTAGAACATTATCTGTAGATAAATTTATTAATGAAACTGAAATTGTTACAAATTCTATTATCATTGAGGAAGACGGTCTAGCGCAAGAGCTTTTTTATCAACAATCTGTTTTAGATATTGCAGTTGATGGAGCAAATAATAAATGGGTGTCAATATCGGGAGCTGGAGTTTTTCAGGTTTCCTCAAATGGACAACAAACAATATATCATTTTACAAAAGCAAATTCGCCATTGCCTAGCAACAACGTAATAGATTTAGAAATTGACGAGGTAACTGGAGAGGTTTTTATGGCAACTGATAAAGGCCTAATTTCTTTTCTAGGAGTAAACACCAAACCAAGCGACGATTTGTCAAATGTGTATGTATATCCAAATCCTGTTCGACCAGATTTTAATGGTACTGTTAAGATTAGCGGATTAATTGACAAAGCAACTATAAAAATAACTGATATTGAAGGAAATCTTGTTCACGAAACTACTTCAGAAGGAGGAACTATTGAATGGGATACAACTGCTTTTGGAAAATATAGAGTAGCATCAGGAGTTTATATGATTTTTATATCTGCTGAAGACGGAATTGAAACCAAAGTCAAAAAAGTCATGATTATTCGTTAATTATCAAATAAGAAATGCAAGTAAAAACCAAAGCGATTGTTCTTTCTGTGTTAAAATTTCAAGAGAAAAGCCTTATTGTCAAATGCTTTACACAATCTGATGGTTTAAAATCATATTTCGTTCGAAACGGATTTTCTTCCCAAAAAAGCAATCAAAAAATCGCTTATTTTCAACCCCTAAACATTCTTGAAATTGAAGCCAATCATAAGAATAAAGGAAATTTAGAGCACTTTAAGGAAATCAAATTGGCTTTTCCTTATCAATCTATTAATACCAATATTTTTAAGAGTACAATCGTAATTTTTCTTTCAGAAGTATTACATCACAGCATAAAAGAAGAAGAAAAAAACGAAAACTTATTCTCCTTTCTTGAAACAGCTTTTCAATGGTTAGATACGCATGACGAAATTTCTAATTTTCATTTAATTCTACTTTTGGAAATGACAAAATATTTAGGTTTTTATCCAGATGTTTCAGAAAGAGAATTGCCTTATTTCGAAACAATTGATGGTGTTTTTTCGCTATTTCAAGGAACAAGTTGTTTGTCGAAACACGAAACCAGTTTATTAAATAGATTGATAGATTTAAAATTTGATGATATTCAAAATAATTTTGCTTCCGTTGAAAGACAACTATTGCTAAAAATTCTTCTCGATTTTTATGCTGTTCACTTAGACGGATTCAGAAAACCTAAATCTCTTGATGTTTTAAAGGAAGTTTTTTCATAATTTTTAGTATTGCCTTAGCAAATCTAAAATTATCATAAAAATTTGATGAATTTTAACTAAATCGGTGTTCTTTTTTTCAAAATTCCTTACTTTCGCAAATTGATTTAAGAAAACGATAAAATGAGCACAAAATTTACTGAATATAAAGGACTTGACTTACCAACTGTAGCATCAGAAACCCTTAAATTTTGGAAAGAAAACAAGATATTTGAACAATCTGTAACTTCTCGTGAAGGAAACCAACCATTTGTGTTTTTTGAAGGACCTCCTTCTGCAAACGGATTGCCTGGAATTCATCACGTAATGGCTCGTGCAATTAAAGATATTTTTTGTCGCTATAAAACACAAAAAGGATTTCAAGTTAAGCGAAAAGCAGGTTGGGATACCCATGGCTTACCAGTTGAATTAGGAACCGAAAAAGAATTAGGAATTACTAAAGAAGATATCGGAAAAACAATTTCTGTGTCAGAATATAATGAAGCGTGTAAAAAAACCGTAATGCGTTATACGGATGTTTGGAATGATTTAACTGAAAAAATGGGTTACTGGGTAGACATGAATGATCCGTATGTTACCTACAAATCTAAGTACATGGAAACCGTTTGGTGGTTGTTGAAACAAATTTACAATAAAGATTTGATGTATAAAGGTTATACAATTCAACCTTATTCACCAAAAGCAGGAACTGGTTTGTCTTCTCACGAAGTAAATCAACCAGGAAGTTATAGAGATGTTACTGATACAACCGTTGTAGCTCAATTTAAAGCATTAAATGAGTCTTTACCAGAATTTTTAAATGGTTTTGGAGACATTCACATTTTAGCTTGGACTACAACTCCTTGGACTTTGCCTTCAAATACAGCTTTAACAGTCGGACCAAAAATAGATTATGTCTTGGTTGACACTTTTAATCAATATACTTTTCGACCAACAAAAGTAGTTTTAGCTAAAAATTTAGTTGGAAAGCAATTTACGAAAGGTTTTTTTGAGAGTACAGAATCTACGGATTTTGAAAATTTTAAAGAAGGTGATAAAAAAATTCCTTTTCAAGTTTTAACTGAGTTTAAAGGTGCTGATTTAGTTGGAATTCGTTACGAACAACTAATGCCTTTAGCTTTACCAAATGAAAACGCACAAAATGCTTTTAGAATAATTTCAGGAGATTTCGTAACCACAGAAGACGGAACAGGAATCGTTCACA
>NZ_CAXBFR010000012.1:0-41304 GCF_963975005.1 uncultured Flavobacterium sp. | reverse complement strand
GAAATTTGTTTATTGGGAAGAGTTTTTTTCAAAAGGAGTACAAATCTATATAATAGTATTATCACTTTGGATTATTAGAAGTGTTTTTAATTCCCTTAGAGATTATTTAAAACATAAACCAAGATTTAGTGATAAACCTATTGATAGTTACATTCAGGTAATAATGATCGTTCTTTGGACTTTTGGAATTACGTCCTTTGTTTTAATAATGTTTGATACTAATATTAGTACATTATTAGCCACTTTTGGAGCAATTTCAGCTTTAATTTTCTTAATTTTCAAAGATACTCTTTTAGGATTTGTGGCTAGTATTCAAGTTTCTGTAAATGATATGGTTCGTATTGGTGATTGGATTACCATGGAAAAATTTGGTGCAGATGGAGATGTAATCGAGATTAATTTAGCAACTGTAAAAGTCAGAAATTTTGATAATACTACAACAACAATTCCTACCTACAGCTTAATTTCTGATAGTTTTAGAAATTGGAGAGGAATGCAAAATTCTGATGGAAGACGTTTTAAACGTAGTTTTTTAATTAAACCTAGTTCTGTTAGATTTGTTACTGATGATGAATTGTCAAAATATGAAAAATTAGATTTACTTACATCTTATATTTCTCATAGACAAACTGATATCAAGAAATACAATGCAACTAATTCTGTTGATAAATCTGTCATATTAAATGGCAGAAACTTAACTAATTTGGGCTTATTTAGAAAATTTATTCAACAATATGTAGAAGCTCATCCTGGAATTAACAAAGAGATGTTATTAATGGTTCGTTATTTACAACCTTCTGAATTAGGAATTCCATTAGAAATTTATTGCTTCTCAAAAGATAAGGTTTGGGAAAATTATGAACACATTATGGCAGATATAATGGATCATGTCGTTTCATCTGTAAGTTATTTCGATTTGGAAATATTAGAGTTTAACTACAATAAAAACTAATAAATTTCAACTTAAGTAATATTGTTATTAAGGTATTTCTTATCCATAAATAGCAAAAAAACGGTTTTTTTGTAAAAAAAAGCTATTTGTTAATAATAATTTTAATACTTTTGTAAACTTACATAAACATTAAACAAATTCATGAAAAAATTATTACTATTATTGTCGTTATTCATATTAACAAGTGCAATAGCCCAAGAAGAAGAAGTAAATGGAGAAATGCAATCAAGTGTTTATAACAGATGGTCGATTGATATAAATGGTGGTCTTTCTAGACCTACTACTCCATTTTTACCAGGTTATTATGTTGAAGATTTATCTTTCTTCCATGTTGATTTAGGAGCAAGATATATGTTTAACCCAAAATTTGGTATGAAAGTAGATTTTGGATATGACAGTTTTGAAAATCCAAAAGATGTTCTACCTTTTAAATCTCAATACTATAGAGTTAACTTACAAGGAGTCTTAAACGTTGGTAGAGCTTTAAATTTTGAAGAATTTACTCAAAGTTTTAACATTCAGGCTCATGGTGGTTTAGGTTATTCGTTCATGAATTCAAATAATTTTGATGGAAATGATAACATGACCAATGTCTTAATTGGTTTAACTGGACAATATAAATTAACAGAGAAAGTTGCTTTAAACGCTGACTTTACAATGATTAATAATATAAGACAACATTATACTTTTGATGGAGCTTCTGGATTTGGAAATGTTCCAGACGACAGAGGTTTTAATGGTACATTATATAATGCAACTATTGGTTTATCAATCTATTTAGGTAGTAATGATGTACATGCTGACTGGGCTTATGAAATGCAAGATGAAAGACAAGCAGAAATGGAAGACAGAATGGCTGAAATTGAAACCATGATGAATGATACAGACAGAGATGGTGTGCCTGACTATTTAGATGTTGAAAACAATACAACAAATGGAGTTGCTGTTGATGCTAAAGGAAGAGCAATTGACTTAAACAATAATGGTATTCCAGATGAATTAGAAAGATATGTTGAAGCTAAAACAAAAGAAGCTGTAGCTGTTTCAAATGAAACTAATGGTACAACTGGTGGAAGAGGAAATAAATCACCTTTAGAATTAATTAACCAAGGATACATTAATATTTTCTTTGATACAGATTCTTTTGATCCTAAATCATCTTCTACAAATGATTTATACTTTGTGATAAACTATTTAAGAGATAATCCAACTGCAACTGCTGATATAATCGGAACAGCTGACACAAGAGGTTCAAACGAATACAATAATGAGTTATCTAGAAAAAGAGCTGAAAGGGTTAAATCAATTGTTGAAAAAGCTGGAATAGCAGGTTCAAGAATGACAATAATTCCTCAAGGTGAAGATACTTTAGGTGAAGGTGCTGCTAATCTTTCTTTAGTAAGAAAAGTGGCATTCAAAATAAAATAATTATAAACAAATAGTTTTTAATAACTTAAATAGTCTCTAAGAAATTAGAGACTATTTTTTTTTACCTTTAAAAGAAAATGGAAACACGAGATGAATTACTTTTAAAGTTAAGAGAAAATACAATTGGAATCGTTTCTGAAAACTCCTCATCAGAAGAAAAATTTCAAAATCAAACACTTAGACCTATTCTAAAGTTAAATAATGATTTATTTATTGAAAGCTTTAGAAACTATATAACTAAACATAAAAATGATTTTTACTCCCTTTCGGTTGAAAAAAAACTAGCCTTTATAGAAAATGCTATTCAACGTGATATTAAGTATAGAAATACCTTAAAAGGAATGGTGATTGCCTGGTTTACTATGGATGAATTTCAAAACTACATCACAAATTCATCAAACTTAAATAAAAGAATGATGACCTTAGTTATAGAACGTTTAAAAAGTCAAGTTCAATTATTTGAATTAATAGAGAGAAATACCGTTTAAATCTGTAGACAAAACATCACTCATATAATTAAAAAAAGGTCGCATAGCTTTAAAAGTAGCTATTACTTCTTTTTCAAATTCTGGAGAAAGTACTTCTTTATTTGTAAATTTTCTGGTGACTAAATATTGTTTTTTTCTAATCAAATCTATATTAGGATGATTTTTATCAAAATCTCTTGGTGCTGTTTTTAACTCTTCACCCTCAAGAGAACCAAAGTATTTTATAAACTCTTTTTGTTCTATAATTTCTCTTAATTCTGATGCATCAATAGCTAATTCCTTTCGAATGCGTAATAAGTCATCTTTATTAGGTTCCCAAAATCCACCACCAACAAAAGTTGCATTTTCTTCTATATGCAAATAGTATCCTCCACGTAAATTCGGTTTTTGTCGAACAAAACCAGCACTGAAATGTGATTTATAAGGTGTTTTGTCTTTAGAAAATCTTACATCTCTATAGATTCTAAAAACTTGCATTTTTTCAATAGCATCTATTTCCTCTAAACTTTGTTTAATTGATGTGAAAAAGGATTTTATTTTTTTTTGCTCTTGTTCGAAAACAAGTTTATTTTCTGCAAACCATTCTCTATTATTATTGTCTTTTAATTGAGATAAATAGTTTAATATACCTTCTAATGTTGATTTCATATAATAATGTTGTTAAATTTTTACGGTTTAACCGCAATTTTTAAAAATATTCTGATTTTTAATGTCGTTGTATCAAAAAATAAGTTAGATTTACACTTAATCGATAAAATATCACATTTAATCGATATAAAGAATATATTTAATTCCAAATAAAACAACGAAATTATGAGAACTAAATTATTATTATTTGTAGCCATACTTATGGCAAATGTGTCTTATTGCCAAGTAACAGACGTTATTACCAATTTAAGTTCAGCAGGAATTACAAATCTTGCCCATAAAGATAACTATATTTATTTTACTGCCTATAGTCATAAGAAAGTTTATAAATTTGATTATACAAGCTCTACTCCTACAGTTGAATTAGTTTATCAATTTAATGAAAATCCTAATTTCATTTATATTATGAATAATGTATTATATGTTGGTGTAGAAAGTCCTTATAAAACTTATAAAATAGATCTTTCACTCGAAAATGCACAACCTATAGAGCTTGCAGCAATTGCTGGTCCTATGGCACAAATAAATAATGATTTATATATTGGTCAATATGTTGCTGAAAAAATTTCAAAAATTAACTTGTCAACAAATGTAATTACAGATATTTTGACCAATTATAAACCCAATTTTTTTGCTTTACTAAATAACGAATTATATTTCACTTCTAATACGGCTAATTCATTATATAAATACAGTTGTGCAACCAATGGTGTAACAACAATACTAACGGGTTTAAATTACGCTTCTGGAATAGTATTAAACAATGATAATCTTTTTATTTGTGAAAGTTCAGGGAATTCAATATCGTATTATTCTTTACCTAATTTTCAAATGACAAGTAATATTCAATTGCCACCAAGTTCTTGGCCTAATGGAATAACTATTGTAAATGATGATTTATATTTTATTCAAACTGTTTCTGGTAAAATTTCTAAAGTAACTTTAAATTCTTTAAATAATATTGTATTAGATACAAAATCAAATGTTAAAACATCTGAAACGCTAACTGTTTATCCAAATCCTTCAAACGGAATAATAAATTTAAAAAGCGAATTAGAAATAGAAAAA
Organism: uncultured Flavobacterium sp.; assembly: GCF_963975005.1. Classification (GTDB taxonomy): domain Bacteria; phylum Bacteroidota; class Bacteroidia; order Flavobacteriales; family Flavobacteriaceae; genus Flavobacterium. Next base: position 36,720 of record NZ_CAXBFR010000012.1, on the reverse strand, counting down.
GGTCAAATTTATGATTTGAAAGGAAATTTAGTTTCAACTTTAAATATTCAAAATAATCAAATTGATATTTCTAATTTAAACTCGGCTACCTATTTATTATCTGTTAACGGTAAAATGACAAAAATTATTAAAAATTAAATAACTACCTATCTTTTAATCTATCAACTACATATTCAACTTCAATCTTTCCATGAGGTTTTGGTTTTCCATCAGGTCCTAAATTAACCATCGTTATATTTTCAATTGTAATGATGGTTTCATGGGTCATTTTATTTCTTACTTCACATTTTAATACAATAGAAGATTTTCCGAATTTTACAACTTCCATTCCTATTTCAACAATATCACCTTGTTTGGCTGAACTCATAAAGTTGATTTCACTCATATATTTGGTTACAACTTTATTATTTTCAAACTGAATAATTGTATATAAAGCAGCTTCCTCATCAATCCATGATAAAAGTTTTCCTCCAAAAAGTGAACCATTGGCATTTAAATCTTCGGGTTTTACCCATTTACGTGTGTGAAATTTCATATTTGAAGTTTATTTTAATTAGGAATACAAATTTACAACTTATTTATTTTTCTCTCTGTTTTAAAACTAAAATTACATCATTCAATTTAAATCCCTTGGCTTGTAATAATATTAAATAGTGAAATAATAAATCAGCACTTTCTGATAAAAATAACTCATCATTTGAATCTTTAGCTTCAATCACAACTTCAACAGCTTCTTCCCCAACTTTTTGAGCAATTTTATTAATACCTTTTTCAAATAAAGAAGCTACATAACTTTTTTCTGAATTAGCATTTTCTTTTCTATTCTGAATTGTGTTTTCCAACTTAGAAATGAAACCATATTCTTGCTTATTTTCTTCTTGCCAACAAGTATCTGAACCTGTGTGACATGTTGGTCCAACTGGATTTACTTGAATTAACAAAGTATCATTATCACAGTCATTTTTGATTGAAATTAGGTTTAAAAAGTTACCACTCTCCTCACCCTTTGTCCATAATCTGTTTTTGGAACGACTGAAAAATGTCACTTTATTGGTTTCCAAAGTTTTGTCGTATGCTTCTTGATTCATATAACCCAACATCAAAACATTTTTAGTTTCGTTATCTTGAATTATGGCTGGAATTAATCCATCTGTGTTTTTTGTAAAATCTATTTTCATGTTTCTTATTTAAAGATTGAATGATTTAAAATTGAAAGATTATGTTATTTGTAAAAATCATAATTTATTTTAAACCTAAATTCGTACTTCTATGTTTTGTTCTTTTAAATGTTTTTTTAATTCAGGAATTTCAATTTCTTGGAAGTGAAAAACACTGGCTGCTAAGGCTGCGTCTGCTTTTCCGTTAATAAAAGTATCGGTAAAATGCTGCATAGTTCCTGCTCCACCTGAAGCTATAATTGGAATATTGACTAAAGTTGAAAGTTTAGCTAACGCTTCATTGGCAAATCCGTTTTTAGTTCCGTCGTTATTCATCGATGTGAATAAAATTTCACCTGCACCTCTTTTTTCTACTTCAATTGCCCAATCAAATAGGTTTAATTCGGTTGGAACCTTTCCTCCTACTAAATGTACTATCCAATCATCATTAATTTTTTTAGCATCAATAGCAACTACTACACATTGACTTCCAAACTCTTGTGCTAATTCATTAATCAAATCCGGATTTTTAACTGCAGATGAATTGATTGAAACTTTATCAGCTCCATTTTTGAGTAATATGGAAACATCCTCCACAGAACTGATTCCACCACCAACCGTAAACGGAATATTAATTGCTTTAGCTACATTTCTAACTAAATCGACTAAAGTTTTCCTTCTTTCTTCTGTAGCTGAAATATCTAGGAAAACCAATTCGTCTGCACCTTCTTCTGAATATTTCTTAGCCAATTCAACAGGATCACCAGCATCTCTTAAATCCACAAAATTGACACCTTTTACAGTTCGTCCATTTTTGATGTCTAAGCACGGAATTATTCTCTTCGTTAACATTCTTATTGGTTTAAAATGAAATTTTCTAATTGTTTCAAGGTTATTCTTCCTTCATAAATCGCTTTTCCTATGATTGTTCCTTCACAACCTAATTCGGCTAATTTGGGTAATTCATCAAAAGTTGAAATTCCCCCAGAAGCTATTAACTTGACGTTTTCACATTTTGATAAAATCTCTTTATATAAATCAAAACTTGGTCCTTCTAACATTCCGTCTTTTGCAATATCTGTACAAATTACATACGAAATTCCTTCTAATTGATAGCTTTTAATAAATGGAATGACTTCTTCATTACTTTCTTCTAACCAGCCTGAAACGGCAATTTTTCTATTATTTGCATCAGCTCCAAGAATTATTTTATCCATTCCATATTGGTTAATCCATTCTTTGAATAAAGTTGGATTTTTGACAGCAATACTTCCTCCAGTAATTTGATTTGCACCACTTTCAAAAGCTGTTTTTAAATCTTCATTCGTTTTTAAACCACCACCAAAGTCAATTTTAAGCTTCGTTTTTGAAGCAATTTGTTCTAATACTTTGTGATTTATTATTCTACTTGATTTTGCTCCATCTAAATCCACTAAATGTAAGTATTCAATCCCTGCATCTTCAAATGATTTGGCAACTTCTAAAGGATTTTCGTTATATATTTTTTTGGTGTCGTAATCTCCTTTGGATAAACGAACACATTTTCCATCTATTATATCTATGGCTGGGATTATTCTCATGTTGAATTTAGAATTTAGAATTTAGAATTTAGAAATAAGAAGTTTTTTAAGACTTGTTCTCCGAACGTTCCACTTTTTTCTGGGTGAAATTGTACTCCGTAGAAATTATTTTTTTGTAAAGCTGTTGCGTATTCCTTTTCGTAATTTGTTGTTGCAATCATTTCTGTACATTTTGGAGCATAAAAACTATGTACTAAATACATGAATTCATGCTCTTTAATATCTTGAAATAAAGGTGATTTTAAATTATAAATAGTATTCCAACCCATTTGAGGAACTTTGACTTTATTGGAAAATTTTAGTATATCTACATCAAAAATTCCGAGTCCTTTCGTGTTGCCTTCTTCGGTTGATTTGCATAACAATTGCATTCCCAAACAAATACCTAAAACAGGTTGTTTTAAAGTTGGAATTAGTAAATCTAAACCACTTTCCTTGAGTTTTTTCATCGCACTACTCGCTTCACCAACTCCAGGAAAAATAACTTTATCTGCTTTTTGAATTTCGCTCCAATCACTACTCAAAATACCTATAAAACCATGTCTTTCAAGAGCAAATTGGATGCTTTGAATATTTCCAGCACCATAATCAATAATTACAATATTCATTATAACATTCCTTTTGTAGATGGTAAAATCATTTTTTCTACATCACGTTTAACAGCTACTTTTATAGCTTTTGCGAAAGCTTTAAAAATTGCTTCAATTTTGTGGTGTTCATTTGTACCTTCTGCTTTTATGTTCAAATTGGCTTTTGCACCATCTGTAAAGGATTTAAAAAAGTGATAAAACATTTCGGTTGGCATTTGTCCAATCATTTCTCGTTTGAAATCTGCTTCCCAAACTAACCAATTTCTTCCTCCAAAATCAATAGCTACTTGTGCTAAGCAATCGTCCATTGGCAAACAAAATCCGTAACGTTCTATGCCTAATTTAGTTCCTAAAGCTTTTGCATAAACTTCACCTAAAGCAATCGCTGTGTCTTCAATAGTGTGGTGTTCGTCTACTTCTAAATCACCTTTTACTTGAATATCTAAATCCATTTGTCCGTGACGAGCAATTTGATCTAACATATGATCAAAAAAGGCAATTCCAGTTGAAATTTTACTTTTTCCAGTTCCATCAAGGTTTAAAGTTATTGAAATATATGTTTCATTCGTTTTTCTTTGAATTGAGGCTGTTCTACTTTCCAATTTTAGAAATTCATAAATCTTTTCCCAATCATTTGTTTCTAAAGCTATTGTGGGTTGTAATTCTTCATGTTTTACTGAAATTTCTGTAGTTCCTAAATTTGTATTATCATTTATAAATATTGCTTTTGAACCTAAATTTTTAGCTAATTCAACATCAGTTAATCTATCACCAATTACAAATGAATTTTCTAAATCATAACCTTCAGAAAAATAGCCTGTTAATAAACCTGTTCCAGGTTTTCTTGTATTTGCATTATCGCTTGGAAATGTTTTGTCTAAAAAGACTTTATCAAAAATAACTCCTTCATTTTCATAGGTTTTCATTATAAAATTATGCACTGGCCAAAAAGTATTTTCAGGAAATATATCAGTTCCTAAACCGTCTTGATTGGTTATCATAACCAATTCGTAATCCAATTCTTTAGCAATTTTACTCAAGAAAGGAATACACTTTGGATAAAAAATCATTTTATCAAACGCATCGATTTGTTCGTCTTGCGTTTCTTTTATTATCGTTCCATCTCTATCGATGAATAATACTTTTTTAGGCATATTGCAGTGTTTTTAAAAGTTGTATCACTTTTTCATTTTCGTCTTTTGTACCAATTGTTATTCGTAAGCAATTATCACATAAAGGTTGATTGCTTCTGTTTCTAACAACAATTCCATTATCAATAAATTGTTGGTAACGCAAATTAGCATCATCTACTTTAACTAATATAAAATTAGCATCTGAAGGTATAACTTTTTCAATAAAATCGACTGTTTTTAAAGCTTCAAATAATTTATCTCTTTCTCCAATAATTTTCTTGACCTGAAAATCTAATGTACTTTGTTGTAATTTCTTTATAGCTTTTTCTTGTGAAAGTATATTGATGTTATATGGAGGTTTTATTTTGTTTAATATTGCAATAATTTCCGCAGAAGCGTATAAAATTCCAACTCGCATACCAGCCATTGCATAAGCTTTAGAAAGTGTTTGGCAAATTACTAAATTTGGATATTCTTTCAGTAATAACAACCAACTGTCTCTTTCAGAAAAATCAATATAGGCTTCATCAATCAAAATCAAACCACTAAAATTACTTAACAAGTCAAATACGATTTTGTCTGAAAAAGAGTTACCAGTTGGGTTATTTGGAGAACACAAAAATAAAATTTTAGTGTTTTCATCTGTTTTACTTAGTATAGCTTCAGCATTCGGTTGAAAATCATCAGTTAAAAGAACTGCTCTATTTTCTACTGCATTTATATTGGCTAATACTTCATACATTCCATAAGTTGGAGGCAATGTGATTACATTGTCTTTATAAGGTTCACAAAAAGCTCTATATAATAAGTCTAAAACTTCATCGCTACCGTTTCCAATTAAAATATTTTCAACTTTAACATCTCTTTTTTCGGCAATGAGTTCTTTTAATTCTAATTGTTGTGGATCAGGATAACGATTCACACTATTGTCGAATGGATTTTCATTGGCGTCTAAATAAATCATTTCATGTTTAAAATCTTTGAATTCATCTCTTGCCGACGAATAAGGTTTCATGTTTAAAACATTTGTCCTAGTTAATTTATTGATATCGAAATTAGTCATTCTTTAAAGTATTTAATCTTAATGAAACGGCATTTTTGTGAGCTTGTAGTCCTTCGGCATCTGCCATTAATTCAATAGCTTTACCAATATTTTGAATTCCTTTTTCTGAAATTTTTTGAAACGTCATAGCTTTTAGAAAACTATCTAAATTCACACCACTATAACTTTTTGAATATCCATTAGTTGGCAGCGTGTGATTGGTTCCAGAAGCATAATCACCAGCACTTTCTGGAGTAAAGTTTCCGATAAAAATAGAGCCAGCATTTTCAATTCCGTTGATGAAAAAATCTTCGTTTTTGGAACAAACTATAAAATGTTCAGGAGCATAATCATTAATTAGTTCCAACGCTTTTTCCTCAGAATCCATAAAAATTAGTTTAGAATTATTTATGGCTACTTGAGCAATATCTTTTCTTGGCAAAACTTCTAATTGCTTGTAAATTTCTTCTTCAACATCCTCTAAAATAGTTTTTGAAGTTGTGACCAGAATGACTTGACTGTCTTTTCCATGTTCAGCTTGACTCAATAAATCTGAAGCTACAAATGATGGAACAGCCGTTTCGTCAGCATAAACTAACAATTCACTTGGTCCAGCAGGCATATCAATAGCGACTCCGTTTTGAGAAGCAAATTGTTTTGCAATTGTTACAAATTGGTTTCCAGGTCCGAAAATTTTGTAGACTTTATCAATTGTTTTTGTCCCAAAAGTCATAGCAGCGATTGCTTGAATGCCACCAACTTTATATATTTTAGTCACACCGCAAAGAGAAGCTGCAAATAAGATAGCTGGATTGATATTTCCGTTTTTATCTGGTGGTGTGCATAATATAATTTCCTTGCAACCTGCAATTGTAGCTGGAACAGCCAACATTAAAACTGTTGAAAACAAAGGAGCAGAACCACCTGGAATATACAAACCAACTTTTTGAATCGGTCTTTTTTCTTGCCAACATTGAACTCCTTCTGTGGTTTCAATACTTATTTTTTCGGTTTTTTGAGCTTTGTGAAAGTTATAAATATTTGATTTTGCTAATTGAATAGCATCTTTTAAATCTTGAGAAATTTCACTTTCTGCTTTTTGAATTTCATCAGTAGTAACAAGAAATGATTCTAATTCTACACCATCAAAATAAGAAGTATATTTTGCTAAAGCTTTATCTCCTTTTCTTTGAACTTCTTTAAAGATTTGTTTTACGGTTTCTTCAACATCATCAAAAGTTTGAGTAGGTCTTTTTAAGATTTCTTCCCATTTTTTTGGTTGTGGATTATATATTTTGTTCATTTTAAAGTAATTAGTGATTAGTAAAAAGTAATTAGTTAGAGAACCATTTTTTCGATTGGACAAACTAAAATCCCTTCTGCTCCAGCTTCTTTTAATTGGTCAATAACATCCCAAAAAGTATCTTCTTCAATCACAGAGTGAACACTACTCCATCCTTCTTCTGCTAAAGGCATTACGGTTGGACTTTTTAAAACTGGAAGAATAGAACTAATTATTTCTATTTTGTCATTAGGTACGTTCATTAGAATATATTTCGATTTTCTAGAACGTAAAACCGATTGCATTCTGAATTGAAGTTTACTCAACAGAGCTTTTGATTCTTCAGAAATTTGAGGAGAAACGGCTAAAACAGCTTCACTTTTTAAAATGACTTCTACTTCTTTTAAACCATTTTTGAATAATGTACTTCCACTGGAAACTATATCAACAATAGCATCAGATAAACCAATATTTGGAGCGATTTCAACTGATCCTGAAATTTGGTGAATATCAACTGAAATTCCTTTGGAAGAAAAATAATCAGTAACTGTTTTTGGATAAGAAGTTGCAACTCTTAATCCATTCAAGTCATTTATAGAATTGTATTTAAATGCTTTAGGAACAGCTACAGAAACTTTACATTTTGAAAAACCCAATTTTTCAGCTATTTCAATATTTTTTCCTTTTTCTACTAAAAGATTATCTCCAACAATAGCGATATCAACTACTCCATCGATTAAATATTGTGGAATATCTGAATTTCTTAAAAAGTAAACTTCAAGAGGAAAATTGGAAGCTGTTACTTTTAGTTGGTCATTTCCATTGTAAACAGAAATACCTGAATCTTTTAAGAGTTGAATACTTTCGTCGTACAAGCGACCTGATTTTTGAATAGCAATTTTTAATATTTTCATTTTAATTTTGAGAAATGTCTGAATATATCACTTGCTATTTCTTGGAAAGAAAAAACCCGTTTGATATACTCAAACGGGTTTATAATTTATTTTAGTGTATTACATAAAACATCATTACCTAGCTTGAGCGTGGTTTAAATGATGATGATGATGTAATTTATTTGTAAACATGATATATTGTTATTTTTTAACAGTGCAAATATAAAGGCATAATTTCCGAATAAACAAATTTTTATGAAAATTTATATTTTGTTTAAGCAAGTTGAACTCCAAAAATGTGCCCTACTAAAGCGGTTAGTACCATAGCAATTGTACCCCAAAAGGTAACTCTCAATACTGCTTTTGTTACGTTCGAACCACCCGTTTTTGCTGCCAAAGCCCCAAGAAAAGCCAAAAATAAAAGAGCTAATCCATAAAGCCAAAATTCCATGTTTTTAACAGGAAGAAATAAAGTTACTAAAAAAGGTAATGCACCTCCAACGGTGAAAGCTACTCCGGAAGCTAAAGCTGCTTGCAATGGATTTGCTTGACTTATTTCGTTTATTCCTAATTCATCTCTTATATGTGCTCCTAAAGCATCGTGAGCAGTTAATTCTTTGGCTACCAGAAGAGCTGTATCTTTTTTTAAACCTCTTTGAACATATATTTCAGTTAAACGCTGTAATTCTAATTCAGGCATTTCGACAAGTTCAATTTTTTCTCTTTCAATGTCGGCTTGTTCAACGTCAGTTTGTGAACTCACAGAAACATATTCACCAGCTGCCATAGATAAAGCACCTGCAACTAAACCAGCAAGCGTTGCCAAAACTATCGGATCTCTTAGATCACTTGCTGCTGCTACACCAATTGCCAAACTTGAAGTAGATAATATTCCGTCATTGGCTCCTAAAACAGCAGCTCTTAACCAATTGCTTTTGTGAATGTAATGGTTGTCTAAATAACTATCAATTTCGTTTTCCATATAGTTTTGTCTTTAATGAAATTAATCTTCTTCTTCGTGTTCTTGTTCTGAATTTAAATTTGTAGATGCTTGATTGTTAACTGTTCTAATTTCTGTATGTCGAATTTCACCACCAGAAGTTCCAACTGATTGTGCAAATAGACAAGTCAATATTGAAGCACCTAAAGTTGCATAAATTAGAAACTTAACTTTTGTATTATTTTTAATATTCAAAAATAGACTAATTAGTGCTAATAATCCTGTTGCATATAAAAAGATAGCAAATTTTTCAGCTAATTCTTCATGTGTGTGAATGATTTGATCTCCAACACTTGGTAAATCTTCCACAATTTCCTCTGCTCCTTCTCCAGTTGCCATACTAGCAAATCCGAAAATGGCAGCAATGGCTAATACTATAAATGCTGTATTTTGAACTGATTTGTTTTTTAAAACTATTCCAACTACTAAAATACCTGTTCCAAAAATAACTCCGATGATTGGAAAATGGTTTACTACCATGTGTAAATGTGCATCGTTCATAATGTATTTATTTAATAAATGTCAAAAACTCCTTTTACTAAGATTTTAGCATCTTTGTTAATTCTTTCGTTTTCAATTATTTCTACTTCTGAAGCTGATTTTTCTCCGATTTCTACCACAACTTTTTCAAATGTATATTTACCATTTTCATTAGATTTTAATAAGAGTAAGTAGTTTTTATCAGCTTCTGTTATTAAAGCATCCTTTGGAATAGCGAATCCTTTTTTAGAATCAGTTAAAATGGTTGCTTCAACAAACATTCCAGTTAATAATCTTTGTTTAATTGAATTGTCTAAATGTCCATGAATCATGATTGTTCTGTCGTTTCCTTCAATAGATTTACCAACTAAAACCACTTCTGCTTTAAAAGTTTCTTTGGAAGCTTGTGGAACTGAAAATTCAATACTTTGTCCTATTTTAACTTTCAAAATATCTTTCTCAAAAACGGCTAATTCAACATGTAAATGTTCGGTATCAACAATCTCTAAAATCACATCTGAAGGAGACATGAACATTCCAACATTAGCATTCATAACCGTAATATCACCAGTAATAGGTGCAAAAAGTGTAATCGTTGAAGTTAGATTTCCTTTTAAAACTTGAGCAGGAGAAATGTTTAATAACTCTAATTTCTTTTTTAAACTCTGATACATTGCGTTAGCTCTTTTGTACTCACTTTCAGCTTTTAGATAGTTTTTTTGAGAAGTGATTTTTTCATCATACAAGGTTTTTTGTCTATCGTATTCTGATTTTAAATAACTAATTTGTTCAGCAACTTCTAAATAATCTTTCTGAATATCAATAAATTCAGTGTTCTCAAGCGTAATTAAAGCTTGCCCTTTTTTTACTTTATCACCAATTAACAAGTGCGTTGTTTTTACATAACCTCCAACGAATGATGTTATTTTGGCTCTATTTTCTGGTGGAACATCAATTTTTCCGGTAGCTTTAATTCCTACATTGAAATCTTGCTCTTTTGGTGTTCCAATTTCTAATTTTGAAGATTGAAACTGTTCTTTTGTTACGGTTATTATACCATCATCTGTGGGCTCAACTACTTCTTCTTTATTGTTTTTGCAAGAAGTTAAAATCAAAGTTAAAGCTATAATGTAAGTTAATTTTCTCATCTTATTGTATTGTTATATATTGTAATTGTAATTGTGTTAAATTGTATTTTAATAAAGCATCCAAATAATCAATTTGGATTGATGTAGCATTATCTAGACTTAAAATGTATTGAAAAAAGTCAATTTCTCCATGTTTATAACTCATGTTGGCTACTTTTAGAATTTCTTCTGAAAGCTTTTTACCATATTGACTATAATAATTAATGCTTTCTTTATACTGGTCTAACTCCTGGTTTTTTTGTTTTAAGTGAGCTTCGATTTTCAGCATTTCATTTTCTTTTTGCGTTTCCCAACTTTGTAATTCTAATTTTGCTACTTTATTTTTTGAGCTATTGTAGAATAACGGAATACCTATTCCAACTTGAAAACCATATAATGAAGAAGATAATCCTGTGTTCTTTCCTTGAAAATATTGCAAATGAATATCAGGTAAAGCTTGTTGTTTTTGAAAACTAATTTGTTTTTTATAAATTTCCGTAATATTCTGATAATATGAGTTATAAAGCTCTTTATTATTGCTATAATTTAAAATATTTTTTTGTTCTAATTCAGTTGATCTTATACTGATTTTTTCCTCTGATTGAACCAAAACTTGCAACATTTCATATAATCCAATCTTTTCTTTTTCTAACTGAATTAATTGAGTGTTTATTTGACGAAATTTAGCTTGAGCTGTAATTTTTTCAAGATAATTGCTTTCTCCTAATTCAAATCTTCTATCACTTGCTATTGAGAAATTTTGGTATAAACTATCCAAATACTGATACAATTTTTGCTTGTGTTGCACATAAACAATTTGGTTGTATTTTACAGAAATTTCATTGGCCAATTGATTTTTTTGAAGTGCTAATCTTGATTTTTCTTTTTCAAATTCAGCTGTCAAAACTTTTTTATGAGCCCCATAAACGGTTGGAAAAGCAAATGTTTGTTGAATTCCAAACACTTTTAAAGGTTCGTTATTTATGGCTAAATTATTTTGATCATAACTGTAATAAACCATTGTTTTATCAAAAGAATAAGCTGACTTAATAGAAATTTCAGCTTTATCTACTTGTAATTGTAAAGCTTTAATGTTTTTATTGTTTGCAATACCTTTTGCAATTAAACTATCTAGTTCAACACTATTATTTTGTGAAAATCCAAAACTTGTAAAAAAGAAAAAAGCAATAATATAAGTTCCAGTATTGTGTTTTTTAAATCTTGGTTTTTTAAATTCTTTAGTATCTAAAATTTTATAAAGAATTGGCAAAACTAACATCGTTAATAATGTTGCGGTGAATAATCCACCAATTACAACGGTTGCTAATGGTCTTTGTACTTCTGCTCCAGCTGAAGATGAAATTGCCATTGGTAAGAACCCTAATGCAGCTGCACTTGCTGTTAGTAAAACAGGTCTTAATCTATCGGTTGTTCCTTTTAAAATTAATTCATTGATATCTTTCATACCTTGGTGTTTTAGTTCTTTAAAATGTTCGATTAATACAATTCCATTTAAAACGGCTATTCCGAAAAGAGCAATAAACCCTACACCAGCTGAAATACTGAAAGGCAAATCGCGAATCCATAAGAATAAAATACCCCCCACTGCAGATAATGGAATCGCTGAATAAACCATCAACGCTTCTTTAATTGATCCAAAAGCAAAGTATAACAATATAAAAATCAATGCTAAAGCTATAGGAACAGCAATCATCAATCGGTCTTTTGCACTTTGTAAGTTTTCAAATTGTCCACCATACGTTACTCTATAACCTGTTGGTAATTTAATTTTTGTATTCACAATTTTCTGAATATCATCTACAACACTTTGTAAATCTCTATTTCTAACGTTAATTCCAACTACAATTCTTCTGTTGGTATTATCTCTGGAAATTTTTGCTGGTCCAGTTGTGTATTCAATAGTAGCTAATTCTTGCATTGGAATTTGATTTCCATTTGGAGTAGAAACATATAAATTTTGAATATCTTGAATATCTGTACGATTGTTTTTGTCCGAACGAATGACCATATCAAAACGTTTTTCACCTTCAAAGACAGTTCCCACTATTTTTCCGGAGAAAGCTAGCGATAAAACATCATTTAAATCGGCAATGTTCATTCCGTATTGGGCTATTTTTGAACGGTTGTATTTGACAGCCATTTGAGGCAAACCTTCTGTTTTTTCGATTATAATATCTGAAGCTCCTTCTACATTTTTAATCGCTTTGGCAATTTCGTCAGCTTTTCGAGCTAAAATATCTAAATCGTCACCGAAAACTTTTATAGCAACATCTGAACGCGTTCCTGAAATTAATTCGTTAAAACGCATTTCAATAGGTTGTGTGAATTCGATTTCCATGTTTGGAATCTTTTTTTCGATGGCTTCTTTGATTTTATCAGCTAATCCATCTTTGGTATCAGCTGAAACCCATTCTGATTTTGGTTTCAACTTGACAATTACATCACTTTCTTCCATACTCATTGGATCGGTTGGAACTTCAGCTGCACCTATCCTACTAACAACTTGATCCACTTCAGGAAAGTTTTTCAGAATTATTTGTTCGATTTTTGTAGTAGTTTCAATAGTCTTGGTTAGAGATGTTCCTGTTTTTAAAACGGGTTGAATTACAAAATCTCCTTCATCTAAAGTTGGAATAAACTCACCACCCATAGTTGTAAATAAAAGTACTGCCATAACCAAAAGTCCCAATGCACCATATAAAACTTTTTTAGTGTTATTTAAAGCCCAATTTATGGAAGGTAAATACCAAGAATTCAATTTGTTAATCAATCTATTCGAAAGTGAATTTGGGTTTTCTTCTTTTGGTTTTAAAAATAAAGATGAAATTACCGGAACATAAGTAAAACAAAATAACATAGCTCCTACTAAAGCAAAGCTAAATGTCATTGCCATAGGTCTAAACATTTTTCCTTCAACTCCAGATAGTGATAAAATAGGAATGAATACAATTAAGATAATTAATTGACCAAAAATAGCCGAATTCATCATTTTTGAAGCACTTTTATAAGTGATTTCGTCAATTTGAATCTGCCTATCTTCTTTAGATAAATTTACTAAGTGTTTGGATTTATGAGCAATTTGGAAGGCAATGAACTCGACAATAATGACGGCTCCATCTATAATTATTCCAAAATCAATAGCACCTAAACTCATTAAATTGGCATCAATTCCGAAAATATTCATAAATGAAATGGCAAATAACAAACATAATGGAATTACTGATGCAACCACTAAGCCTGAACGCCAATTTCCTAATAATAAAACCACTACAAAAATCACTATCAAACAACCTAAAATAAGGTTTTCTGCTACTGTAAAAGTAGTTTTTCCTACTAGTTCACTTCGTTCTAAAAATCCGTTGATGTAAACTCCTTTTGGTAATGTTTTCTCTATTTCTAAAACTCTTGCTTTAACATCATCAATGACTTGTTTAGAGTTTCCTCCTTTTAGCATCATGACTTGCCCTAAAACCTTTTCACCTTCTCCGTTTCCTGTTATAGCTCCAAAACGATTGGCTGCACCATATTTTACATTAGCGACATTCTTAACTAAAATTGGATTTCCATTCGAGGTTTTAATCACAATGTTATTAATATCTTCAATGGATTTTACTTTTCCTTCCCCACGAATGAAATAACTTTGATTGGTTTTTTCAATGTAAGCTCCACCAGCAATACTGTTGTTTTTTTCTAAAGCAGTCAAAACATCACTTATCGTAATGTTCATGGACTTTAAGGCAGATGGAACAACAGCTATTTCATATTGTTTTAAATATCCACCCCAAGTATTGATTTCTACAACACCTTTTATACCAGATAATTGACGTTTAACAACCCAATCTTGCAAGGTTCTTAAATCAGTAACAGAATATTCATCTTTATATTCGGGTTTTACCTCTAAAGTGTATTGATAAATTTCACCTAAACCTGTTGTGATTGGACCCATTTGAGGAGTTCCAAAACCAGCAGGAATTTTTTCAGAAGCTGATTTTATTTTTTCAGCAATTAATTGTCTTGGTAAATACGTTCCTATTTCGTCATTAAAGACAATAGTTACAACAGATAATCCGAATTTTGAAACCGAACGAATTTCATCTACACCTGGCAAATTAGCCATTTCTAGTTCTACTGGATAAGTAATATATTGTTCTATATCTTGTGTAGAAAGATTTTGTGAAGTAGTGATAACTTGTACTTGATTATTAGTTACATCAGGAACAGCACCAATAGAGATTTGGGTTAATGAATACAATCCAAATCCAAAAATACCTAATGTGAATAAAATCACAATGAATTTATTTTTAAGACTAAAAGCAATTATTTTTTCTAACATTTTTATTAAATTAAAATTAACAATAGTATGTATTTGATTTACAAATAAATACAAATGATGATATGGAAATTAGCTATAATTTCTATATAATATTATGTTAGACCAATTTAGGTGGAAGCCAAATAGAAGTAAATAAATTTGACTTAAATGAATTTTTGTAAAAAAATTTCTTTTTCTCTGAAATTAATGGTTTTACAATTTCAAGTTGAAAGCATATATTTGAAAAGGTAAACAATACATGAGTAGAATTATCAAAAGTTTTAAAAGGTAAATTTTGATGCTCTTTTTTATTGTTATCCGTATTTTTTGAATAATGAATTATTATAAATTGAGTAAGAGAAGTTGATTTATGAGATACTTCTTTTTTATATTCTTTATAATGTTCGAATAAGTTAGGAATCTTCAATAATTGCCCTATTGATGTGTTTGCACACAAAAAGACTGTTATTAAAAAAATGGCAACTACCTTATTCATATTACAAAATTAGTGAAAAATTTATTAGTTCTAGTTATTTGAGAAACAACTCATTTCAACCAAATACAATATTTTTTTTTGAAGTTTCGTTTCTTGAATTTTAATAAAATTGAAACTTATACTGCAAAAGTAAACTACAAAATATAAAGAAAGATTAAGAATTACTTAATTTCTTCTTCAGGAAAACTTAAAACAATTGTTGTCCCTTTATTTAACTCTGATTCTATATTTATTGTGATGTTTAGTAATTCACAAAGTCTTTTTACAATTGATAATCCTAAACCAGTTCCTTTAATGTCTGGATGATTTAAACTTTCTGATCTAAAAAATGCATTGAAAATTTTATCTTTGTCTTCCTCAGAAATTCCTATTCCTTGATCAGTTATACTACATTTTATAGTATTGTTTTCAATGTATATTTTTAGTGTAATAGTTGAATTCTCATAAGAATATTTTAAAGCGTTTGATAAAATATTACTAAGAATTATTGAAACTAAACTATAATCTGACTGCACATAAACTTCATCCTCAAATTGGTTACTTATTTTGCATTGTTTACCATTAATTTTTTCTGAAAAACGAGCTGAAGTATCTAATAAAAGAGCATTTAACAATACACTTTCTGATTTTATATTTTGTTTTTCATTTTCAAATCGTGCTAATAATAATAGCTCATCAACCAATTTGTTTACTCTATCAACTTCGCTAATACAAAAATTAATTTTATCTTCATATTCTTGTTTTTCTCGTGGTTTACGAATTAAAACTTCAAGTGTTCCTTTAATTATAGCCAAAGGAGTTCTTAATTCGTGAGATGCATCTGAAGTAAATTGCTTTTCTCGTTCTATTGCATTTTCAATTCGATTTAAGAGGTTATTTATAGTATCTGATAATTCATATAATTCATCTTTGTTTTCAGGAAGTGAAATCCTTGTATTAAGGTTGTCTTTTGTTATTTTATTAGAAGTTTCTATAATAGTTTTAACAGGTTCAATACTTCTTCCTACAATAAATCTAGCTACTAAAAATAATATTCCAAGTACTAAAGGAAAAGCTAATAATAAAGTATAACGTAAATTACGTAGCACTAAATTTGCATCTTCCAAAGACATAGCAATAATTAGATAACCAACTACTTTACCTTTATATGTTACATGAATTTGAGATTGTCTGATTGCAATTTGATTCAATTTAGCATCAAAATATAAGGGTAAACCTTCATCTGATGTATGAAAAATTAGTTGAGAATTTTTTAAGTTTGGTGATTTGTCAAACATTTTTCCTTCAGTATTTGCAAACTGAATAAATATTGGATTAACATCTAAAGTATTATGCTCTTTTTCTTTCCATTCGTGTTGGTCTAATAATATAAAACCTTTGTCGAAAATACTTATTTCATCAAGTAATTTTATTTTTTCTAAAGTAATATTGTTTTCAATATCTCTATATACAGATTCTTTTACACTAATGTAAATCACAGTAAATACTACAGAAATTAATAAAGCTGTTGTGATTATGTAATAAAAGGCAATTCTATTTCTATATGAAAATGATGGCATATTTCTTTAGTTTAAATCATTTGCAATATAACCTACTCCACGAATTGTTTTAATTAAATCATTCTCTTTACTAAGGTTTATTTTCTTTCTGATAGCATTCATAAAAACATCAATCACGCTGGTATCATATTCAAAATGAATGTTCCAAACATCTTCAATAATTTGATTTCGGGTACAGACTTTACCTTTGTTTTTAATTAAATAGGTTAATAATTCAAACTCTCTTTGCGTAAGAGAAATTTCTTTTTCATCCATTAAAACTTGATATTTTAATAAGTTTATTTGAATATTTCCTAAAGTTAAAACGTTAACAACTGTGTTCTTTCTAAAATATATTTTGACGCGTTCTAATAATTCTTCAAAACTAAACGGCTTTTTAATATAATCATTAGCACCAGCTTGCAAACCTTCAATAGTTTCTTGAACTGTATCTTTTGCCGTTAAGAATAAAATGGGCACATCAAGATTTGTTTTTCTTATGGTTTTACAAACGTCAATTCCAGTAACTTTTGGTAACATCCAATCTAAAAGAATTAAATCAACATCAACTGACAAAGCTAAATCTATTCCAGATTGACCATTTGAAGCTGTTAAAACTTCATATCCTTCTTCTTCTAAACCTTGCTTAAGAAAGTTGGCAATGCCTATTTCGTCTTCAATTACTAAGATTTTCATTTTGAAATTTATTATTGAATAAAATTACTATAAATTGAATTATTACTATAAACTTAAAAAAAACATTAACCAAAAATTAAGTTTACATCACAAATTTAAATCCAATACTAGCAATATTTGCATTTAAACCATCACTTCTAGTGTAATGATTGAATCTAAAATCAATATTTTTCAAACCGAATTTCCAAATTTGAAAATTGGTAAAAATATCAACATAATTGACTCCAAAACCATATTGATTTGCATTGAAAGTAGATAAATCATAATCTGAAGTATAATATTGTTCTGTTGAAAGATGTTTTTCAAAAGCTGCAAAATACTTCGATTGTTGTTGTGTATAGTAACGATACATTGGAAAAACAGTAAATTTATCTGAAATCTTAATTGGGACTTCAATACTTGCTGTATGAGAGGTTATGCCCCAATTATCCCAATAATATCTGTAATAAGTTCTAATAGTGACTCTTTCATTTAAATAATAGTTTAATCGAGCTCCAACTGGAATTTTTGTCCTTGAATCGGGTAAACGTTCAATATCATCTGCTAATTTATAAACACCTTGATTTTGTGTGGTTTCATAAACAGGAATATATTGTGCTTGACCTACATAATAATCAGCTTTATCAGCAAAATAAACTCTATGATAAGGTGTAGAAAGTAAACCTTGTTGTTGAATTACATCAAAAAACAAGGAGAACTGCATGTTTTTTGTCGCCACTTGAGAAAACCCAAACGAAGCTGAATAAGAATTTCGATTGACTTTATCTAAAGTAGAAAATAAAGAAGGATTGTATGCAGAAGTTGTGTTACCATTTTCATCTAAAACATTATAATAGAATTTGTTATCAGCATAATCAATTAATTCTTTTGGATAGATTGGTCGCCATTGATCAAAATATACATTTGCTTTTAAAGAAAGTTCTGTGTTTTTATTGTTGAAAAGCTTGGCTACTCCACCTCCAAAACCAAACGATGTATAATCGTATTCATTTGAAAACGAAATATCAGCATTCCAAACAAAATTTCTATCATCACTAGAATGGCTATAATTTACAACCAAAGAAGTTAGTTGATCACTTTGAGAAGCACCCGATGAAGCTTGCCAAGGATTCGTGTTGATTTTGTCATAAGGGTTAATATTACTTGATGATGCAGAAGTATAAGCAGAAATTCCAGCGTCAACAGTTAATATATCATCATCATTTAAAGGCATCGAAACTACAATATTTGAAGCAACATCGGTTAAGTCCTCAGAACCCATTCCTCCAGAAACAGCAGAGTGAACTCCATCTTGTTTATAGTAACTTAATAAAAAGTCAACTTCTGTATTTTCTAAAACACGTTTTTTATAAACAATTGTGTCATTTTGCTGAGCAAATGATAACGTTATGTTTAAAACAGTAAATAAAATTAATATCTTTTTCATAATAGATTAATTACAACCACATCCTCCACCTGTTTTTCCACCATTTGCTCCTGCAGCAGCTTCTCTATAGACTTGAAATGCAGTTTCGTATCGTTCTGTTGTTTGAGCAGATAATTTCATAGTTGTATCGTTTATTTTTTGCATGTCATATTCTTTCACAGCTTTACAAGATTGTAAGCTTATCAAAACAACTGCAATTATCATTACTTTTTTCATCTTATTCGTGTTTTTTTAAATCTATATTTTTTGAAGTATGAATTACTCCTTTATCGTCTACTATAATACATTCTAACCCTTTTATTTGATTTACAAAGTCAAGACCAACTTCAACTCCCATTACAAAAATTCCAGTTGCCAAAGCATCTGCCATTTCTGTTTGTTTGGCAAAAACCGAAATACTTACAATGCCACTTGCTGGATAACCAGTTCTTGGATCTATTATATGTGAATATCTTTTGCCATTAAATGTGACGTATTTTTCATAACTTCCTGAAGTTTCAACAGCTGTATCTTCTAAAGGAAATGTAGCAAATACTTTATTCTTATTCATTGGGTTTATAATTGCAATAGTCCAAGGATTTCCATCAATTTGCTTTCCCCAAGTACTGATATCACCAGAAACATTTACTAAACCCGATTCACAACCTTTTGATTTTAATAACTCTTTAATTTTATCTGCAATATAACCTTGACCAATTCCACCTAAACCAATTTTCATTCCTTTGTTTTTAAGGAAAATAGTGGTGTCTTTTGGATTTAGAATTACATTTTGATATCCTACTTTTTCAACTGATTTCTTTATTTCTTCTTTTGAGGGCATTTTTTTCATGCTGCCATCAAATTTCCAAATTCTATCCATTGAAGCATAAGAAATATCGAAAGCTCCGTTTGTTAGTTTTGAAATTTTTAAAGCTCTTTCAACCAAATCATAGACTTCAGCATCAACTTTTATAGGTTGAATTCCAGCATTAGCATTCACACTAGAAATTTGTGTTGTTGGAATCCAATCTGAAATTAAATTTTCAATACGTTTTACTTCTTCAATAGCTGCGTTTGTATAGGCATTTGCCTGAATTGAATCTTTGGCAACAACAGTAATATCAAAAGGGCTTCCTAATAAAGAAGCCTTTTCCTTGAAAGTAACTTGACTAAAAGTTGCAAACGACATTAACAATGATATGAAAACCAATGATATTTTCACTACTTAGTATACGTTTTTAGTTTTACGATATATTCTTCAGCTGTTATTTTTTCATAACCCATAATTCCAAGCACCTTGCCTTCGTTATCCAAAATAACAACTTTAGGAAAACTTCCTTCAGGATTATATATTTCAGCTAATTCTTGATTTATTTTTGTTTGCTCTTCTGATAATGCATTTGCTTTTTTCTTTGGAAAATCAGCCTTTAATAAAATCCAATTTTCAGCAGAAGCTTTTTTAAAAGCATCAGATTGCCAAATTGATCTATCTAATTTAATACAAGGTGCACACCAATCAGAACCAGAAAATACCAAAATTATATTTTTAGTTTCTTTTTTTGCTTCGGTTTTAGCATCATCTAAACTTGTTTTCCAATCTTGCGCAGAAACAAAAGAAGTTACTAAAAGACAAATGATTATTACTACTTTATTCATGTTTATAATTTTTATACAAAATAACGAATTCTGAAGTTATTTAGTATTAATAATTAAAATTATTTAAGCAAATATTAAGTTAAGGATCACCTAACATTAAGTTAATCTTAAGTAATTCTTAAGTTTAAAAATAAAGTTCTCAAATATCTTTGTTCCAAATTTTTTATCTCAATATTAGTCAATAAACATGAATTTTTCAAAACAGATTGCGCCCTTTAAAAACTTAGTTTTATTTTTTCTTTTAGTTGGGTTTATTTTACGTATAGTTTTATTATTTCACCCCATAACGCAATCACACTTTGGTTTTGTAGCCATTCTTAAGATTTTCTTTTTAGGATTTCTTTCAGATTTATTAATTTTCATTGTGGCAAGTGCTTTTTTATGGTTATATCTTATCTTTTTATCTGATTCAAAATTTAATAAACCTTGGGGTTATGTCTTGTTTGGTACTTATTTGGCTTTGTTGATTTATATCCTGTCAGGAAAAACGATTTTACATGAATATGGTGGTGTTTTGCCAGCTTTAGGAATTGGATTTGTTGGTATAAAGACTGTGTTAATTGGACTTTTGTTATTCTTTCCTAAACAAAGAAAAAACATTAGACTAGCTGTCTTTTCTATTACAATTTTCATTTTTGTCTTAATCATAATTCAAAATGCAGTTAGTGAATTCTTTTTTTGGAATGAATTTGGAGTACGTTATAACTTTATTGCTGTAGATTATTTAGTATACACTAATACAGTTATCGGAAATATTATGGAATCTTATCCAGTTGTTCCTTTGTTTGCTGGGGTTGGAATTGTAGCTTTACTTTCGACTTACATTATAGTAAAAAAATCAAAGGGTTATTTAGATAATTTACCAACTTTTATTGATAAAATCAAGATTGTTGCGGTTTATGCTTTACTATTTATAGTTTCCCTAAAAATGATTCCGGTTTTATCAAATCAAGAAGATTCTCCAAATGTTTTTACTAATGAATTACAAGCCAACGGAATTTATAAATTCTATGGTGCTTTTATGCAAAGTGAATTGGATTTCTTTAAGTTTTATGAAACAATGCCAAACAACGAAGCTTATGCTTTATTGAAAAATCAGATTTCAAATATTGGTTATGATACAACACTAAGACATATAGATTCAGATTCTACAGAAACTAAAATGAATGTAGTTTTAATTACCATAGAAAGTTTAAGTGCTGAATACATGAAAATGTATGGAAACGAACAAAACATTACACCATTCCTAGATTCATTGGCTTTGCAAAGTTTGAATTTTTCCAATCTTTATGCAACAGGAAATAGAACAGTTCGAGGTTTAGAGGCTATGACACTTTGTATTCCTCCAACTCCTGGAGAAAGTGTTGTAAAACGTGAAGACAATAAAAACAAATTCAGTACTGCAAGTGTTTTTAAGAAAAAAGGCTATCAAACGAAATATTTATATGGTGGAGATGCTTTTTTTGACAACATGCAAGATTTTTTTAGTGGAAATGGTTATGACATAGTAGATAAAAGTTCAATTAAACAAGGAGAAATTACTTTTGCAAATATTTGGGGCGTTTGTGATGGTGACATGGGAAACAAAGCTATTCAAACCATGAATGAAGAAGCTAAAACAGGGAAACCTTTCTTTAATCATTGGATGACGGTTAGTAATCACAGACCTTTTACGTATCCTGATGGAAAAATTGATATTTCTCCAACTATAAAATCACGTGATGGTGGTGTGAAATATACAGATTATGCTTTAAGACAGTTTTTTGCTAATGCTGCAAAACAACCATGGTTTAAAAATACGGTTTTTGTAATTGTAGCTGACCATTGTGCTTCTAGTTCTGGAAAAACGGAATTGCCAATGGATAAATATAGAATTCCTGCTATGATTTATGCACCAGGATTTATTACTCCAGCAAACAACAATAAATTAATGTCCCAAATAGATTTAATGCCAACACTTTTAGGATTGTTAAACTTTGATTATGACAGTAAATTTTACGGACAAGATGTTTTAAAAGACGATTATAAACCAAGAGCTTTTATTGCAACGTATCAAGATTTGGGATTTATAAAAGATAATGTTTTAACGATTATTTCTCCGGTAAAACAATCAAAACAATTTGCTTTAAAACAAGTAGATAATCCAAAACTAAAGGAAGATTATAGAATTTTCTATGATGAAACCTTAATGACTACTGAGAGACAAGACTTAATCAAAGAATCAACAGCTTATTACCAAACAGCTTCTGATATGTTAACTAAGAAGAAATATGATGTGAAGTAAGTTTTTGAGGTTATAGGTTTTAGGAATGGGTTATAGGACGTAAATTTCTATAACCCATTTTCTTTTTTTGAAAATTATCTTACAGAAAGAGTTTTTGAATTATAAATTAAAGCAACCCATTATACTTACGAACAAACCATTCCGTAGCCAAAGCAATAGCTAATAAAACCAATAACCAAACCCAATCAATCAAAGGAGATTTCTTAACGATTTCTTTTTGAATTGCTTTATAGTTATCTTTAGCTAGTAAATTATCAACTAAAGCATTAATATTTGTAGGATAAAAAGCTTTTCCGTTGGTGTTTTGAGCTAATTGATCTAAACGGCTTTTGTCAGCGTTTACAAATTGTTTCTCGATTTCAAAATCAAGAATCTCAAATGAACCTGAATATTTGGTATTGCTATTCTTTTCGGTAACGGTAAAACTGTAATTTCCAGCTTCTAAATTGTCTAAACTTACTTTATATTCGTTATTTCCTTTTAAGAAATCGTAGGTTTTAGAAGTGTTTTTAGTTTTGTTTTGAAGATTGATAGCCAATTTGGCATTTTCATCAAATTCGTAATTCTTATTGAAGAATTGTGCTGTAATTTCAATAGGTTCCCCTGAATTATAAAACGATTCATGATTCACCACTAATGATTTTTTAGCACTATTTGTGGTCAAGAATTGCACAATTTTGTCCATAAACGTATCAAATTGCGTGAATTCTTTCGTTTTAACGTGACTTTCGATTCTCCATTTCCAAATGTTTTCTCCTAATAAATAAGCATTTCTGTTTGAACCATTTTCAGAAAAACATAACATTGGGTTTTCAACATCAATTCGATTGATTTTTGAACCTAATAAAACCGAAACATTACTATTCGTTTTTACAGAACCAAATCCGTTTTCTAAGGGTGGAAAATAATCAAATCCAATATTATCTTGTGCAAAAAGATTAAATTGTTCGTTGTAAGAAGCTACATAATTCTCTTTTTGATTAGTCATTTTAAAGGTTAAATCGGTTTGAGATTGATTCATAACATTAAAATCAGTTGACTTTCCTGTGATGAAAAATGCATTTAAACCTAGTTTTTTAGCTTGACTAATTACGGTTGAAAATTCAGAAGTTGGTTGATAAAATATACAAACATTAAATTTTGTTATATCACTAATTTCCTTTGGTTTAAGAATTGTTACTTTACGTTGTTGATTAGCTTCAATGCTTCGTTTAATAACTCCTAAATCAGGATGATTTATGGCTGAAATTAAGGCAATTTCTTTTCTTTGGTCTAAAACTTCAACGGCAAAATATTTAGTGTTATTAGTTTTGTTCTTTTCAGTTAAACTACTTGAAATATTTACTGTATATTTCTTCGTACCAATGGAATTAGCATTCAATAAAGCTGTAACCGTTTTAACCTTTTTATTGGCTGAAAGAGAAATGGTTTCCTTAAAAATAACACTTCCATTTTCAACAATAGAAACATTAGCAGAAATTGATTTTTGACCATTATATTGCACAAATACTTCAATTGGAAATTTATTCTTCAAAAACGCGTATTTATTTACGTTTACTTGATTGATTTTCAAATCTTCCACTTCTGTTGTATCACCAATAATCACTGGAAACACATTCGCATTCGACTGAAAAGAATAAATATAATCGCTTCCTTGCGTTTGATTTCCATCTGTAACCAAAATTACAGGAAAAATAGGTGCTTTGTACAATTGCTTAATATCTTTAGCAACTTGATCAATTTTAGACTGTTTTCCTTTGAAATCCAAAACTTTATCTTGATAAATTTCGTCATCAAACAAATAAGTCTGAACCTCAAATTTATCTTTTAACTTACTATTTTCGCTTAAAGCTTTAAAAACTTTTTTTGTATTTTCAGAAGCTTCTAATTCACTGATGGATTGTGAATTATCAAAAAATATTGGTAAAGGAGTTTTTGAGATTTCCAACGTTTTTCGAGAAATAATTGGATTAATCAATAACAAAAACACTGTGAAATAAGATATAAAACGTAAAAAAGTCAAAAACAAATTCAAATTGGACTTTTTCTTGACTTTATATAAGTATTGATAAAACGACAATAATCCAGCGATTATCAGAGATAAGGTTATTAGGAGAATTGTTGTTTTAGTCATTATTTTTTAGTGTTCAGTTGTTAGTGTTCAGTTTTCTCACAGTAAATGACAGCCCACTGTTTAATTTCTAGACTTTAAATCTTAATTATTTATTTAGAAAATTATCTTTTTTATTGGTAGTAAGTTTTATAATTAACAATATTATTCCAAGTACTTCAGCTAAAATACCTATTGAAAGCAATAAATTACCTGTAATTATACC
Organism: uncultured Flavobacterium sp.; assembly: GCF_963975005.1. GTDB lineage: Bacteria > Bacteroidota > Bacteroidia > Flavobacteriales > Flavobacteriaceae > Flavobacterium. The sequence continues at coordinate 11,692 of NZ_CAXBFR010000012.1, read as the reverse complement.
AAATTGTAAGTGCATAATCTTTATTAAAGCTCCAAAAATGGTAATTATAACTCCAAAAAGTATTATTGCAATTAAGTATTTATTTTTCATTTTTACTTTTATTAAACTGCCAACTAAATACTGATCACTGCCATCTATTATGTAAGCATTCCTCCATCAACATTAATAACTTGTCCGGTAACATATGCACTCATATCACATGCTAAAAACACACAAACGTTTGCAATATCTTCTGGTGTTCCACCTCTTTTTAACGGAATAGCTTCTCTCCAACCTTTTACAACGTCTTCGTTTAATTTGGCAGTCATTTCAGTTTCGATGAAACCTGGTGCAATGGCGTTGCAACGAATATTTCTTGAACCTAACTCTAAAGCTACTGATTTAGTAAAACCAATCATTCCAGCTTTTGAAGCTGCATAGTTTGCTTGTCCAGCGTTACCTTTCACTCCAACTACACTACTCATATTTATGATTGAACCTTTACGGTTTTTCAACATGATTTTTTGAACCGCTTTTGTCATGTTAAATACAGACTTTAAGTTGATTTCGATAACTTTATCAAAATCTTCTTCAGACATTCTCATTAACAAATTGTCTTTTGTAATTCCAGCATTGTTAATCAATACATCAACATTTCCAAATTCAGCCATTACATCTTCCACTAACTTTTGAGCTTCGTTGAAGTCTGCTGCGTTTGATTTATATCCTTTTGCTTTAATTCCTAAAGCGTTTAATTCGTTTTCTAATACCAAAGCAGATTCTGCAGAAGAACTATAAGTAAAAGCAACATTTGCACCTTGTTCAGCAAATACTTTTGCAATTCCACTTCCAATTCCACGACTTGCTCCTGTAATAATGGCAACTTTTCCGTCTAATAATTTCATATGTATATTTTTATTGTTTTTTAAAGGTCATATGCAATATTCAAATCAACTTTATACTAAAACATGCAGTTTTGAAAGTTTGAATATTTCATCTTAATTCAGTTTAAAATATAAAGTCCAAATATACTATTATTTTAATGTTTTAAAAACCAATTTGATTTAAAAAAATTATATCAAACCCATAAGGTATTTGTGTATAATGTAGTGCTTAATTATTTACAAAATGTTGAAGATGCAGAAGAAGTTACACAAGATGTTTTTGTTAAAGTATATCAATCCTTAGATAGTTTTAAAGAAGAATCCCATATAAAAACATGGATTTATATAATTACAATTAATCAAAGTTTAGATTTTATAAAAGAAGAAGAATACAAAAAAAAGTTTTTTCTCTTTTGGTCGCAAGTCTGAAAATGAATACGAATATAACAATTCATCTGATTTTTAACATCCTAGTATATTGCTAGAAAATCAAGAAGATACTAAAAGAAACTCTGGAGCTTATAATAATGAAACTGTTGCTTAAAAAAAATGGTTTGGTCAACATGATGCAACTTGGATTGAAAATGGTTTGCCTTTTGCTAATCAAATTATGATTTTTAATAATGGAAATGGAAGAACTGGAGGAAATTATTCAACAGTTGAAATCATAAATCCTTCAGTAAATGGCAATATTTATACAAAAACACTACCCTATTTACCAAATAGTACTTCTTAGAATTATAACGCAGAAAATCCGAATAATTTGTATACTCAAAACATATCAAGTTCTCAACTGTTATCAAATGGTAATATTTTATATTGTGATGGACCAAACGGAATGTTTACAGAAATAAACTCAAATGGAACTTCTGTTTGGAAATATGTAAACCCTATTACTAATACCGGAATTGCAAACCAAGGAAAAATCAATGTAAGTTCTGTTTTTAAATGTATTTATTATCCCAGTCCTTATTCTGGATTTACAAAACAAAATTTAGTAGTTGGTAATACAATTGAAAATACAAACTCTTTATCTGCCTCTTAAATTTTGTCTACAAATGAATTTGAATTAGTTGAATCTATTAAAAAGTTTATCCTAATCCAACTTCAAATTATATTACAATTGACACTGATTATTCTTATAAAAATTTAAATATTGAAATCATTAACGGATTAGGTCAACAAATTCTTACTCAAAAAATAGATTCTAATAAAAATGAAATTTCATTAGAATCATTAAAAGCTGGTATTTATGTTATTAAAATAATTTCAGAAAAGAAATTAAAGACCTTTAAAATTATAAAAGAATAAAAAAGCGCCAATATCAAAATTAGATATTGGCGCTTTTTTTTATCCCATGATGTTATAACCTCCATCTACTTGTCTAATTTCTCCAGTAATTCTTCCGTTTGGTCTAAACAAGTGAATCACTTCGTTGGCTAAATCATCTGGTGTAGCGTTACCTAAAGGACTTAATTTATCAGCTGTGTCAAAATCAGATTGATTTAAGGTGGCTGTTCCTGCTTTGCTTCCCATATAAGGTGAAAATCTAATAGCATTTACTCTTGTTCCGTCTCTTCTGCCTAGCTCATCGGCTAATTCAATTGTAATACGTTCTAAAGCTGCTTTTGCAATACTCATATTTCTATAAGGATGAAAAGTTACTTTTGCAGCAGCAATATAACTTAAGGAACATATAGAAGATTTAGGTTGCATTAAATCATATTTATATAAATATTGAGCTATACGAATTAAGGAATAAGCTGAAACTTCCATTGTGTCGCAAAATTCTTCTTTTGTGACTTCTAACATGGGCTTTACAACTTTTTGTCTAATGGTTTTATCCATAGCAATTGCATGTAAAAATCCGTCTACTTTAATATTATTTGCTTTTAATTTTTTAGCAAACGCATCTACACTTTCTTCTAGCGTTACATCTAAGATTTCTGTCTGAGTATCATCTCCCAATTCATTTTTAACTGATTTTTGAAAATCAAGATAATTGGTATTTAAAAACTGCTTTGCCTTATCGGATAAATCTTTGTGAAATTCACTTACACCTAATCCTGTGCAAATAACTTTTCCACCGTTTTTTACTATTTTTTTTGCTACAAACATAGCCAATGAGTTTTCATCAGCAATACCTGTAATTAAAAATGTTTTATTTGTAAACATATCTTTTATTTTAAATTATTTTACCATTTATATAAAGCTGTTCCCCAAGTCCAACCTGCTCCAACAGCTGCAAACAAAAGAATGTCCCCTTTTTTAAATTCATTATTCTTATGTGTTTCATCTAATATAATAGGAACAGTTCCTCCAGAAGTATTAGCATATCTGTCCATATTTGTTTTTACTTTCTCAAAAGGCAGATTAACTTTTCTAGCAATTTCTTGAAGTATTCTAATACTAGGTTGATGAGGTAGCATAAAGTCTACATCTTCAATTGTTAAGTTATTTTTGCTCAATATTTCGTTAATATTTTCTGGAACTACTTTAGTAGCCGTATCAAAAACAGCTTTTCCATCCATTTTAAAGTAATGTTCTCTATTGTTTACCGTTTCTATTGAAGCAGGTTTTGCAGAACCACCAGCAAGAATTGTAAAGTGTTCTTTACCCGTTCCGTCCGAATGTAATGCAAAATCTATAAAACCTTTATCTTCAGTTGTTGACGATAAAACCATTGCTCCTGCTCCGTCTCCAAAAAAAACAGCATCTCTTCTTTCCCAATCAATAATTGAAGAAAAGGTATCTGCACCAATAACAAGTACGTTTTTATACATACCTGTTTTTACAAATTGAACAGCTGTAGCCATAGTAAATAAAGCTCCTGAACAAACTGCAGAAATATCAAAAGCAACAGCGTTAGTTGCTTTTAATTTATCTTGAACAAAACAAGCACAAGAAGGTGAAGGTCTATCTGGAGTAGTTGTAGCAACAATAATCAAATCTATATCTTCTACCTTTAAATTTGCGTTTTCAATAGCTAATAAGCCTGCCTTGTAAGCCAAATCACTTGTTGCTTCACCAGTTGAAATTCTACGCTCTTTAATTCCTAATTTTGAAAATATCCATTCACCGGAAGATCCAATGGATTCAAAGAAGTCATTTTTTATAATATTTTCGGGTGCATAAGAACCAGTCCCTTTTATATAAACGTTATTCATTTTGTTAAATTTTAAACAAATTTCCTTTTTTAATTTCAAATAGTAATCATATAATTAATAATTTTATTAATTATTATCACATTATGAATTTAAAAGGCAAAAAAAATGAATTACATAATTTTAATAAAAAAACCGATACAAATTAATGCATCGGTTTTGAATATTATTAGATGATAAAATAAATTATCCCATTACTTCTTTCACTTTTAATCCAATTTCAGCAGGAGAATCAACAACATGTATTCCACATTCTCTCATGATTCTTTTCTTAGCTTCAGCAGTATCGTCAGAACCTCCAACAATAGCACCAGCATGACCCATTGTTCTTCCAGCAGGAGCAGTTTCACCAGCAATAAATCCTACAATAGGTTTTTTGCTTCCACTTTCTTTGTACCATTTAGCAGCATCAGCTTCTAATTGACCACCAATTTCACCAATCATTACAACACATTCCGTTTCCGGATCGTTGATAAGTAATTCAACAGCTTCTTTAGTTGTTGTTCCAATAATTGGATCTCCACCAATTCCGATAGCAGTTGTGATTCCCATTCCTTGTTTTACAACTTGGTCAGCAGCTTCATAAGTTAATGTTCCTGATTTAGAAACAATACCTACATTCCCTTTTTTGAAAACGAAACCTGGCATAATACCAACTTTAGCTTCACCTGGAGTAATTACACCTGGACAATTAGGTCCAACTAAACGACAATCTCTATCTTGAATATAAGCATAAGCTTTAATCATATCTGCAACAGGAATTCCTTCAGTAATACAAATAATTACTTTAATTCCGGCATCAGCAGCTTCCATAATTGCATCAGCAGCAAAAGCTGGTGGTACAAATAATATAGAAGTATCAGCTCCAGCTTCTACTACTGCATCTTGTACAGTATTAAAAACAGGTCTGTCTAAATGAGTTTGTCCACCTTTACCAGGAGTTACACCACCAACTACATTTGTACCATATTCAATCATTTGTTCGGCATGAAAAGTTCCTTCACTACCTGTAAATCCTTGAACTATTATTTTTGAATCTTTGTTTACTAAAACACTCATGTTGTTATTTTTAATTTATTTTATAAAAAGTGAAGCAAAAGTATGATTTTTTGATTGACTTTTAAAGTTTTTATGTGAAAATAATAATAATTTACTTTTGTAATATTAACCTAGAACTGATATTTGATGCCCTTTAATAATTTTTCCGTTTTTAAATTCCCAGAAAGCCATAATTTTTGTAATTAATACCATTTCTGAAGGATTTTCGATAGTAGATGCAAAATAATTATAATGAACTGCTACAGAATTACCTTCACCAAAAAGATTTAATATTTCTATTTTAGAATCTGTATAATTTTCAAACAATTCTTTAGAAAGCTTCATAACATCAGCTTTATTGTATGTAAATTGTCCAACAGAACTATTCCATTCTAAATAAATAGAATCATCTATTAAGTTGTCTACATAGCTTAAATCTCTGTAATTATCTGAAGCATAGAAGTCTTTAATAATTTCAACATTAGTCATTTTGCATTTTTTTTAAAATTTCGGGTATGCGTTTTATATTCGCGAGTTGCTTCAATTTTTCTCTAGATTCTTCAATTGGTGTTCCAAAGTAAACTTTTGATCCTTCAATAGACTTTGTTATACCTGTTTGCCCCATCACAATAGCTTTTGAACCAATTGTTATTCCACTAGTCGTACCAACTTGTCCCCAAAGTGTTACTTCATCTTCAATTATAACACATCCTGCAATTCCGGTTTGTGCAGCAATTAAGCATTTTTTACCAATAACTGTATCATGCCCAACATGAACTTGGTTATCAATTTTAGTGCCTTCACCAATAGTTGTATCACCAGTAACACCTTTATCTATTGTACACAGTGCTCCTATTCCAACATTATCTTTTATGACAACTCTTCCTCCAGACAGCAATTGATCAAAACCTTCTGTTCTTTTTTTATAATAGAAAGCATCAGCACCTAAAATTGTTCCTGCATGGATAATAACATTATCGCCAATTACAGTATTATCATAAATTGAAACATTTGAATGAATGATACAATTTTTACCAATAGTTACATTATTACCAATAAAACAATTAGGTTGAATAAATGTGTTTTCTCCAATTATAGCATTTTCAGAAACAGATAAGCTTAATGCCTGAAAAGGTTTAAAATATTTAGTTAATGTATTGAAATCTCTAAAAGGATCATCAGAAATTAATAGCGCTTTGCCTTCTGGGCAATCAACTTTTTTATTGATTAAAACAATAGTTGCTGCTGATTTTAACGCTTTGTCATAATATTTTGGATGATCTACAAAAACAATATCTCCAGGTTCAACAACATGAATTTCATTCATTCCTTTAACCGGAAAATTTTCATCACCTGCAAATTCAGTGTTGATTATAGAAGCAATCTCTTTTAGAGCGAAAGTTTTTGGAAATTTCATTTACTTAACTTATTACTCTTTAATACGTTCCATATAATTTCCTGAAGCAGTATCAATTTTAATTTTATCACCTTCATTTATAAATAAAGGTACATTTACAGTTGCTCCTGTTTCAACAGTAGCTGGTTTATTTGCATTTGTAGCTGTGTTTCCTTTCATTCCTGGCTCAGTATACGTTACTTCAAGGATAACTGACGAAGGCATATCTACAGATAATGGTAAATCTGTTTCTGTATTGATTTGCAACATTACGTTTGTTCCTTCTTTTAATAAATCAGGTGCATCTAACACACTTCTTTCTAAAGTGATTTGTTCGTAATTATCTACATTCATAAAGTTAAATGTGTCTCCTTCTGCATATAAAAATTGGTAAGTTTGCGTTTCTACACGAACTACATCAATTTTATGTCCAGCTGAAAATGTATTATCCAATACTTTTCCGTTACTAACTGACCTTAATTTTGTTCTTACAAATGCTGGACCTTTTCCTGGTTTTACGTGTAAAAATTCGATAATTTTATAAATATCGTGGTTGTATTTAATGCATAATCCGTTTCTAATATCTGATGTACTTGCCATTATTTAGTTTTTTATTTTTTTATTTTTTGTTTGTCACAGGTTTTAAACCCCTGTATAGCCTTTCATGATTCCCCTTGATGAACTTTTAATAAATTGAATAATCTCATCGCGTTCTGGAGTTGCTTCCATTTCTGCTTCAATTTTTGCTAAAGCTTGAGTTGTATTATAATTTTTTTGATATAATATTCTATAAATATCTTGTATTTCTCTAATTTTTTCTGTTGAAAAACCTCTTCTTCTTAAACCTACAGAATTAATTCCAACATAAGATATTGGTTCTTTAGCAGCTTTTGTGAAAGGAGGAACATCTTTTCTTAAAAGAGATCCACCTGAAACCATTGCATGTTCTCCAATACTAATAAACTGATGTACTGCAGACAAACCTCCAATAATAGCGTGATTACCAACGTTAACATGACCTCCTAAAAGTACACCGTTCACAATAATTACATTATCGCCAATATGACAATCATGTGCAATATGTGCAGTTGCCATAATTAGACAATTATCTCCTATTTTAGTTTGACCAGATGCAATTGTACCTCTATTAATTGTCACACATTCTCTAATAGTTGTGTTATCTCCGATTATTGCTAATGAATCTTCCCCTCCAAATTTTAAATCTTGTGGAACAGCTGAAATTACTGCACCGGGAAAAATATTACAATTCTTTCCAATACGAGCACCTTCCATAATGGTTACATTTGAACCAATCCAAGTTCCTTCTCCAATAATTACATTATTGTGAATAGTAGTAAATGGATCAATTACTACATTTCGAGCAATTTTTGCTCCTGGATGTACGTATGCTAACGGTTGATTCATAATTTATTGTTTTTTTGCTATTTGTGCCATTAATTCTGCTTGGGCTACTAATCTACCATTAGCATAAGCATTAGCTTGCATATGACAAATTCCACGTCTAATAGGTGTTATTAAATCACATTTAAAGATTAATGTATCACCTGGTAATACTTTTTGTTTGAACTTTACATTATCGATTTTCATGAAAAATGTTAGGTAATTTTCAGGATCTGGGACAGTACTTAATACTAAAATACCTCCTGTTTGCGCCATTGCTTCCACAATTAAAACTCCTGGCATAACGGGTGCATCTGGAAAATGTCCAACAAAGAAAGGTTCATTCATTGTCACATTTTTCAATCCAACAACATGTGAATCAGACATTTCAATAATTCTATCTATCAATAAAAAAGGTGGTCTATGAGGAAGAATAGCCATAATCTGATGAATATCCATCAAAGGTTCTTTATGTAAATCGTACACAGGAACTTGATTTCTTTCTTCAATTTTTATTATTTTTTGAAGTTTTTTTGCAAATTGTGTATTTACAAAATGTCCAGGTTTATTAGCAATAACTTTTCCTTGAATACGAATTCCTACAAGCGCTAAATCTCCAACAACGTCTAATAATTTATGACGTGCTGCTTCATTAGGATGATGTAATTCTAAATTATCTAGAATTCCATTTGGTTTAACTGTGATTTTATCTTTTCCAAATGCCTTTTTAAGATTATTCATTGTATCCTCAGAAATTTCTTTGTCTACATAAACAATGGCATTGTTTAAATCTCCACCTTTAATTAATCCATTATTTAACAAAGTCTCTAATTCATGTAAGAAGCTAAACGTTCTACTATCTGAAATTTCAGCTTTAAATTCACTAATGCTTTTCATGGTAGCATTTTGAGTTCCTAAAACTTTAGTTCCAAAATCTACCATAGCAGTTACGCAATAGTGATCACTTGGAATAATTGTAATTTCGCTTCCAGTATTTTCGTCTGTATATGAAATTACATCTTTAACAACATATACTTTTCGTTCTTCATTTTGAATTTCAATTCCAACTTTTTCAATTGCTTCTACAAAATATTTTGAAGAACCATCCATAATTGGTGGCTCTGAAGCGTTTAATTCTATAATTACATTATCTACATCACAGCCTACAAAAGCAGCTAAAACGTGTTCTGATGTTTGTATATAAACACCTTTTTTCTCTAGATTTGTACCACGTTGAGTATTAATAACGTAACTCGCATCAGCTTCAATAACTGGATGTCCTTCTAAATCAACACGGACAAATGAATATCCGTTATTAACCGGTGCAGGTTTGAATGTCATTATAACTTCTTGACCTGTATGAAGACCAACTCCTTTTAGAGTAATTTCGCTTGCGATGGTTGTTTGCTTAACCATAAAATATAAAATTTAAACTTGTTATTTTTTCTTTAATTCTTCTAATTGATTTACAATATTTGGCAGATTTTTGAAATGCACGAAAGACTTTGCAAAATCACCGTAGTTGAAAGCTGGTGTTCCTTGAACAACTTCATTATCTCCAATACTTTTACCAATACCCGATTGTGCTTGAATTTTTACACCGTTTCCTATGACCAAATGACCTGAAATACCTACTTGGCCACCAATCATACAGTTTTTACCAATTTTTGTTGAACCAGCAATTCCGGTTTGAGCAGCTATTACTGTGTTTTCATCAATTTCAACGTTATGAGCTACTTGAATATGATTATCTAGTTTTACACCTTTTCTAATAAATGTTGACCCTAAAGTTGCTCTATCAATTGTTGTATTTGCACCAACTTCAACATTATCTTCTATGATTACATTTCCAATTTGAGGAATTTTTGAATAGGTTCCATCTTCTAAGGGAGCAAATCCAAATCCATCAGAACCTATAATGCTTCCTGAGTGAAACGTGCAATTATTTCCTATTTCTGTTTCAGAATAAACTCTAACTCCAGCAAAGAAAATACAGTTATCTCCAATAATTACGTTATCTCCAATAAATGTATTTGGATAAATTTTTACGTTTTGACCAATAGAAACATTTTTTCCAATGTAACAAAAGCTACCTAAATATAATCCATCACCATAAGTAACATTTTCTGAAATGACAGAAGGTTGTTCAATACCAGATTTCATTAACTTTACTTGATTGTAATACTCTAAAAGTGTTGAAAAGGCTTTATAAGCATCTTCTACTTTAATCAATGTGGTCGTAATTTCTTGCTCTGGAACGAAATCATTATTCACAATTGTTATTGTAGCTAACGTTGAATATATGTAATTCACATATTTTTTATTGGCTAAAAAAGTCAACGACCCTTCTGTTCCTTCTTCTATTTTGGCTAATTTATAAACTTCTGCATTAGGATTTCCTAGTACTTCACCATTTAATATACCTGCAATTTGTTCTGCTGTAAACTTCATTTAAAATTTTTAAGTTACCATCAAACCTGATGGAATCTACTTTTTGAAACTATGTTTTTTCTATTTAATACTATGTTAAATTAATTTCAATCTCACAAAAATATAAAATTAAATCAAATAGCTATGCAACTATCAATTCTTTTGGATAACAAATAAAATATTTTGTTACTGGTTTTGATAAAGCTTTAAGACTTAATTGATCTGATGCTTGCGCTACATCTTCAATTGAACCATCTTTTTTTAAAATACAAATAGGTTCACTTTCTTTGTCGTAAGCTTGGTTTTTTATCTTTCCTTTAAAAACAAAATATTTTGTTTCTGATGAAGTAGTTTTATATTTTGAAATGAATTTTTCTTTGTACCCTAAAAGACTCTCTTTCTTTGGTTTATCACTCATCATTTGAATCTTTAATAAATCTCTATTGATAATCATTTTTGAAAGCGAACTCAACACAAAATCATCATGAAATTGCCAATTTTTTATGGCACTCATTACATCAAAATCATCCAGATAAGAAAAGGTCTGAAGCACTTTTGAATCAAAATTGTTTAATGAAATTTTATTCTTCAAAAAGAATTGCAAAGGCTCACTACAATTTAAAATAATTTTGTTTTTTGTTAATTCTTTTGCTCTTTTTAGAATATTCATCAAAATAATTTCGGAAACAACACTTGTTTTGTGTAAATAGGCTTGCCAATACATCAATCGTCTTGCCATTAAGAATTTTTCAACAGAATAAATTCCTTTTTCTTCAATTACTAACACATCATCTTGAACGTTCATCATTTGAATTAACCGTTCACTATTGATATTTCCTTCGGCAACACCACTGTAAAAACTATCTCTTCTTAAATAATCCATCCGATCCATATCTAGCTGACTAGAAACTAATTGCAACATGAATTTACGATGATATTGTTCTTTAAAAATTTGTATCGCTAATGCTAACTTACCATCAAATTCTTCATTCAATTTTTCCATAAACAACAATGAAAGCTGTTCATGATGTACTTCTTCTACAATGCTTTGCTCCATCGCATGACTAAATGGACCGTGACCTATATCGTGTAGCAAAATAGCAATTAAAAGGGCATTTTCCTCTTCCTCAGAAATTATTACTGTTTTAAAACGAAGTGTTTGAATGGCTTTTTGCATCAAGTGCATACAACCTAATGCATGATGAAATCGTGTATGATGTGCTCCTGGATAAACTAAATAAGTTAGTCCCATTTGAGAAATACGTCTTAACCGCTGAAAATAAGGATGTTGTATTAAATCGTAAATTAATGTATTAGGAATAGTAATGAAACCATAAATGGGATCGTTAAAAATTTTACGTTTATTAATTTGACTCACTTAGTTATTTTTTACAAAAGTA